>JBJEVW010000172.1:0-12896 GCA_051884735.1 Kiritimatiellia bacterium
TGCGCGGTGCGCGGGTTGGCGGCGCGATGAGGACATCGTGCCCTACCGCAACGGGACACGGGCGTGTGCGGGGTGTCTCTGCGTCTCTGCGTCCTCTGCGTGAAACAAATACCCTGCGTATGTGCGGTGCGCGGGTTGGCGGCGCGAGTGCGGGGTGGTGCGCACGGGCGTGTGCGATGGAGCGGCATGGCCGGTAGGGCGCGATGTCCTCATCGCGCCGCAGGGTAACGTGCGTCGGCTTTGCGTGCGTAATCGCTCTGCGTTCTCTGCGTCCTCTGCGTGAAACAAATAACCCGCGTATGTGCGGTGCGCGGGGTGGCGGCACGATGAGGACATCGTGCCCTACCGCAACGGGTATGCGATATTGCACATGCGTCAGGAGGCGAGTCGGGAGACCCGATAGCAGGTGGCGAGTGGGTAGGGAGAGGTTAGACAGGATTGACAGGATGATTTTTGTGGGGCGGAGCGAGGCGGCAGGACCGTCGCATTCACCACACGGTCAACTGATCGACAGGAGAAAATCCAAATGCGCCGGTCCTGGGTGGGGCGGGCTACCGGTTGATTTCCGGGCGTGCCATTTGCTAGAATGAAAATGTATTTCCAATAGGATTTCACTGTGGCAAAGCAAGCGGAAATAGAAAGCATGGAAGAGCAGCTTCAGGATGAACCACCATCGGCCTTTTGGCGGATGGCGGCCTTTGTTTTCCTTTTGCTTTCGATTGCCTCTCTGCTTGCGCTTTTTTCCTATCAAGCGACGGACATACCGTCATTGTGCGCCCCGACCTTGACATCGGCCAATTGGCTTGGGCGCGGCGGTGCCATTTTGGCGTATGGGTTTCTGCTGGTATTTGGCATTCCGGCGTATATTCTGCCGGTTTTGTTTGCGTGGCTTGGGCTGTATCCGATTTTCGGGAAAGCCTTGCGGTGGCGTCCGTTATGGGCCGTGATGGGGTTGTTCTGCATTTGTGCGTTGTTTGAGTGTTTGAACGATGCGCTGGCGGGTTTTCTCCGTTCGGATGCGCTCAACATTGCGCCGAATGCCGGTGGTTGCATTGGCTATTTGCTGAATGGACCGGGAACCTGGATGCCGGGATGGATCGGAGCGCGTTGCTCGGCAGTGCTCTATGGCATTCTTTTGGTTGTTTCGATTTTGTTGCTGGTCGGTCCGCGTGCATTGGCAAAGGGTTGGAAGCAGTGGTGGCGCAGGCGGAGAGAGTTGCGTGCGGAAGCGGAAGAGAATGCGATTGACTGTCTGACGGATCTTGAGGCGGACGAAAAGCGGCTCAAGAAAGAGCGGAAGGCGCGTCCGGCGAAGGCGGAAGAAGCATTTCTGCCTACGGAGGAACCGGAAGAGCGTGTGCAGGAGGAGACGGCGGACGAGGAGGGCGAGGTGCCGGAATCGGGCGAACCGGAGCTGTCGGCTTCTGAGCGGCGCAAACTGAAGCGCGAAGAAGAGCGTCAGGAGCGGGAGCGTCTCAAAGCGGAGAAAGCGGCGGAGAAGGCTCGGCTCAAAGCGGAGAAAGCGGCGGCGAAGGCGGCGGAAAAGGAAGCCAGGAAGCGTCGGGATGCGTTTATCTTCGAAGATGATGATGCGACTTCCCCTGAGGCGGGGGCGCAGGACTCCGGGCTTGAGGCGTCGGCCGTCGTGCCGCCACCCGCGAGTACGGCGAAACCGGCGTCCTCTCCGGCGTCGGCACCGGCGGTCGGGCTGTCCCCGATCAAGTTATCGCTTTCTCCGGATTCTTCCGCAACGACGTCTTTCCGGTTGCCGGAGATTGGCGATGTTTTGCGCGAGCAGCCTCCGGAGAGCGCCTTCAACAATGAGAAAGAGAAGCAGGAACGGAGTGCGGTCATCACGGAAACATTGAGCCAGTTCAATGTCCAGGGGGAGATCACCAATGTCATTTGCGGACCAGTGATTACCCGTTACGAGTACAAACCGGCGGCAGGCGTGCGGGTCGATCGCATCAGCAGTTTCCACCACAATCTGCAGATGGAGCTGCGCGCCCGTTCGCTGCGCATCATTGCGCCGATTCCGGGCAAGGACGTTGTTGGTTTCGAAGTGCCGAACATTCATCGGAGACCGGTTCCGTTCCGCGGCATTGCGGAGACGCCGGAGTGGAAGACGGCCTGCCAGAAGATGGCCATTCCGATGTTGCTTGGGCGCGACATTGACGGCGAGCCCGTGATTGCCGATTTGGCGAAAATGCCGCACATGATTGTCGCGGGTCAGACTGGTGCCGGCAAATCCGTCTGTCTCAATTCGATTTTGTGCGGGTTGTTGCTTGCCCGGACGCCGGAGCAGCTGCGGCTGGTGCTGGTCGATCCGAAAATGGTCGAATTTACGCCGTATGTGGATTTGCCGCATTTGGTCGTACCCGTCATTGTGGAAGCACCCAAGGTTGCGGTTTGCCTGCAGTGGGCGATTGACGAGATGAACAAGCGGTTGCGGCTCTTCAAGGATGTCGGCGTCCGGAACATCGCGAGCTACAACAGCCGTCCGACCTTCCGCCAATCCTCTTTCTTTGGCGACGAGGACAATTCGTCTGAGCCGCCTGCCAAGTTGCCGTACATTGTCATTGTGATTGATGAAATGTCGGATTTGATGATGCAGTCCGGCAACGATGTCGAGCCGCGTGTCGTCCGTCTGGCGCAACTTGCGCGTGCGGTCGGCATCCACTTGATTTTGGCGACGCAGCGGCCGGACGTCACCGTCATCACGGGGCTCATCAAAGCGAATTTCCCGGCTCGTGTCGCGTTCCGCGTCACGAGCACAACGAACTCCATTACGATTCTCGACTCCGGCGGAGCCGAATCGCTGATTGGGCAAGGCGACATGCTCTTTTTGAATCCTTCCGCCAGCAATCCTGTCCGTGCGCAAGGTTGTTGGATTGAGGATGACGACATTGCCTCGATTACGAAATTCTACCGTGACCAAGGCGAGCCCTCCTACATTCCAGAGATCAAAGAGAAGTTGGACCGGATCAAGGTCAAATCCTTCAGCGACCGGCCGATCAAAGGAATCGAGGAAGATGAAGACGAAGATGGAAGCGGCGGCGGCAACGATGATGGCGACGAGGCGGATTTGAAACGAGCCTTGGACGTTTTCGTCCGGATGCAACGCGCTTCCACCTCGACGCTCCAGCGTGCGCTTCGCATTGGCTACGGCAGGGCTGCCCGCATTGTCGACGAGCTGGAAGCCCGCGGGTGCATCGGGCCTGCAAAAGGCTCCGCTCCGCGGGAGGTTTTGCGGGCCACGCTGGACGATGATGGATCTGGCGCCGGTTCCGGCGATGGATATGAATCGGATGATTTGTAATTGATTGACCTTTTTCTTGTTTTCTCATTTTTGCCATGATTGGAACTACCCTACGCGCCGCGCGCGAAGCCCGTCATCTGTCAATTCGTGACATCAATGTTTCCACCAACATGATGGTCAAGCAGATTGAGCAGATCGAGGCCAACGATTTCGACAGTTTTTCGGCACCGGTTTATGCGAAAGGCTTCATCAAGCTGTATGCCAGGGCGGTCGGTATTGATGCAAAGCCTTTGATCGATGAGTACAATCGCATGTTGCGGGATGGGGATGCGAAGCCGCGTCCGCCGGTGGACTTGCCGTTTCTGAAAGCATCGGACGAGGGAGACGTGTCTGCAAAACCGGGCGAAGCGGTGGCGCAACCGGTGGCGACGGACGGCGACGGGCAGGCAGTCCCGGAAGCGGAGCGGGCGGCGGAAACGGCGGAAGGCGTGGATCCGGAGAAGTCGCGGGAGCCGGATTTGTTTGACCAGATTGCCACGAAGCCGGCGGCATCCGAGGTGGAGAGCGCCGCTGCGGCTCCGGTTCCGGCGGTTGAACCGAAGCCCATGACGATAGCGGAAAAAGGAGACTCGGCCGCGAATCCGGTTTCATTGGAAGCGGGTGTGTTGCCTGAAGTCCGCAAGCCGGTTTCCCAGCCCGTGAAACGAGTTGCGCCCGTGGAGCCCGGATACAGGCCGCCCGAGTTCGAAGTTCCGGCGACACGGCTTACAGAGCGTCCGGTGTTTACGCCTCCTCCGGTTGCCAAGAAAGAAGGACCCGAGCCGGAATCGCCGATTTTCCATGCGGCGCCCCATTCGAGCCATGCCGTCACGCCGGGCGAGTTGCCGAAGCCCATTGCCACAAAGACGGCTCCATTGGATCTGGGGACTCCGGCGTCCTGCTACAAACCGGCGTCTGCTCCTGCAGCGGCAGAGAGCGTAGCGAATGGGCAGCCGAGTGGCGGCTCGCTGTTTGCGATGGAAGGGAAGCGGGAGAGTGTTTCGGGGCGGGAATCCGGTTCGCCGCAGCCGTCTGCGCAGGCTGTTCCGGCGGAAGAAGCGTCTTCTTCGAAGAAATCGAAAGAACCGCATTTTCCGGTGAAGCGTCCGGCTCCGGATCCGGCGGCCACGGTTCCTGTGACAGACCCGAATGCGCCGGGGCTTTTCCGTTTTTTGTTTGTGACGGCTCGGGATGCCTTTCTCCATTTCTGTGACACTTGCAAAAAGAAGGTTTTTGCCTGTGCCGAGCGCCGGATTGCCGAGAAAACGAAGGCGGCGCATCTTCGCAACCATCCGGATTTCCCGGTCGATACGGAGGTTCAGGCTCCGCGGCTGCGGCTGTCCAAGCGAGGGAAGATTGTTCTAGGGCTGGCGTTTGGCGCGGTGGCTTTGCTGGTGTTTTTTTCGCCGCTCTGTTTCCTGTCCTGGGAGCAGACTCCGGAAGAAAACGAAGAGCCTGCCGGGGCGGAAGCAGCCTTGTCGGGCGAAGCGAGCGGCACGGTGGCGGAGATACCTGCCCCCACGACGATTGCGCCCATCATCAAGGCCCCTTATTCTTTTGCCAACTAGCGACTTTTCCCTTTTCCCTTTTGATATGGCCGAACAGATTCTCACGACACCTTTGACAGAGGAAGCGATTCGTTCGCTTCGTGCGGGTGAAACCGTCTTGCTATCCGGAATCCTCCATACGGGGCGCGATCGCTTCCACAAGCATTTGGGCGAAGGCGGCAGCTGTCCGTTTTCCTTGCGGAATGGTGCGATTTTCCATTGCGGTCCGGTTGTCCGCAAAGAAGCGGAAGGATGGCGCATTGTTTCTGCGGGACCCACGACCAGCTGTCGCGAAGAGCCGTATATGGCGGATATCATTGCCCGGCATGGGGTGCGAGCCATACTCGGCAAAGGCGGGATGGGGGTGCGCACGATCGAGGCCTGCCGTCGGTACGGGTGCGTCTACCTGCAAGTCGTGGGCGGTGCGGCGGCGTTATTGGCCGAGTGCATTCGTGCGGTGCGCGATGTTTCGTTTCTGGATGAATTTGGCGCGACGGAAGCGTCGTGGACGATTGAGGTAGAGGCGCTTCCGGCGCTTGTCGGCATTGATGCGCATGGATCGTCTCTCTTTGCGGATGTCGAAAAGACCTCTCGTGCCGAGCTGGATTCGCTCCTCTCATTCGCTTGATTTTCTTTTTTTTGCTATTCTTCTGTTCTCCTCTGTCTGTTTCATCCATCATTTTTCGAGGTTTTCCATGTCCAAGCCACCTGTTGTCGCCGGTTTTGGCGAAGTCATGCTTCGTCTTTCCCCTGAAGGCAAGTTCCGTTTCAATCAAGCATTGCCGGGTATGCTCCGTGCTGTTTTTGGCGGTGGCGAAGCGAATGTCTGCGTATCGCTTGCGCGTTTTGGCATGGCATCGCGTTATTTGACGGCGTTGCCCAAGAATCCGATTGCGGACGCGCTGGTTGCGGAAATGCGCGGCATTGGCGTTGATGTCTCCCGCATTCTCCGGACGAAGGAAGGGCGACTCGGCATATACTTTGCGGAAACGGGATCCAACCAGCGCGGCTCTGCGGTCGTCTATGATCGTGCAGGCTCCTCCATTGCCGTCACACCGGCGGCGGAGTATCCGGTCGAGGCGATGCTGGAAGGTGTTACATGGCTCCATCTTTCGGGCATTACGCCGGCGGTTTCGAAAGAAGCCTGCGAGGCGAACCTCAAGTTGGCGGAATATGCCGCCGCAAACGGGATTTGCATTTCGTTGGATTTGAACTTCCGCAAGAAGCTCTGGAAATGGGAATCCGGCACGGAGCAGCGGGATTTGGCGCGCAAACACATGAAGAAGCTGGCTTCTCTTGCCCATGTCCTGATCGGGAACGAAGAGGACGCCCACGATGTGTTTGGCATTGCGGCGGCGGATTCCTCGGTCGAATCCGGAAAGATCAATTCCCAGGGATACATTGAAGTTGCCGAAAAACTCTCGGCTTCCTTTCCGAAGGCGCGGCGCATTGCCATCACGCTGCGCGAGAGCCATTCTGCCGATTTCAATGGTTGGGGGGCGATGCTCTACGATGTGCCGAACCGGAAGGCGCATTTTGCACCGCTCGCGGCGGACGGGACGTATCGTCCGTATGAAATCCGCAACATTGTCGATCGCATTGGCGGAGGAGACTCGTTTTCCGCAGGGCTGATTTACGCCCTGAACACGGAAAAATGGTCCGAACCCGGCAAGGCAATTGCGTATGCGGTGGCGGCCTCTTGCCTCAAGCATACGGTTTACGGCGATTACAATGACGTGACCGTTCCGGAAGTGGAAGCGCTAGCAGGCGGCAATGCTTCCGGACGCGTTTCCCGCTAGTGCGGAGGCATTCCGCATCCTTCTCACGTGGCGTCTTTGGCATCAATCGTTCTAGACGCCGTCAGCACGCGGCCATACCATGTCTTTCGTCAATTTTCTCCTCAAAGTCCTTTTGTTTTTCGTTTTCGCGGCTCTTGCCGTTTTCATTGCCAATGAAGGCATGAAAATGTGGGATGAGCGGTACAATCCATTTGTCAAACCGGGCGCGATTGTTTTCACGGCCGGAAAGGCGCAAGACGGAATGAACCGCAGGCTGTTCCGCGAAATCCGCTTTCCGGCGACGGGGCTCAAGATTCTCCTCCGGTGCGAGAATTTGACGAGCGAAGAAATCCAGAGCGTTCCGGATTTTATTCATGGAGAGGTTCGTCTTTATGCGCTTTCGGACGTAGAAGCCGCCGCGCCGGGGCCGGAGCCGCACGAAAGTGCGCGGAAGATTCTTTCGTATCCCTTCACGCTGTTGCCGTCTGAGACGCTCTCCTCCTCCACGTCGGAGCGTGTTTCCTTTGCGGAACGGCTTGCCGTGGCGACGGCGACGATTGATGTCAAACCGATCGAGCATTTTGACGTCAGCTATTCGCTTGTTCCGAAGGACTCCCATTCCGGGAAAACGGAGGATGGCAAGACGCTCTCGGAGTTGTTATTCCCGGTGGGAGAGCCTTATGAAATCGACATCGTCTTGAACGGCTACATTCCGCAAGGGGCGAAGTTGGCGCTTTCGTATTCCCGTCCGGTCCGCAAGCTCTTTTAGCCGGGGCGAGTGGCGAGCCGGCCGGGAGGTCCGGCGTCCGGAACGGGCGAGTGGCGACATGGCAACGAGGCACCGCTAGCGGGCGTGTCGCGAGCGGCGTGTCCTGCCGCAACGGGTGCAGGGGAGCGTTATTTGCGCAGGATCAAATCAATTGAAGCCAGCCGGAGATGATACTTCTCTGTGTATCGTCGAGGGCTTGGACCGCTTCCAGATAAGAAGTGGTTTTGGCATTTTCGATGAGTTGGGCGACAACTTTCCGCACGACGGGTTCCGGCGGCTGAATGGCGGCGTAGCGGCGGAGGAATGCCTTTTTCTGTTCCGGCCACTGGACGCAGAATTCGCGTTGGGTCGCCCAGATGGACGGGGAGAGTTTCAAGGAAGCGCGCGGCGTATCGTCGCTAAGCATTTGCGCGAGTTGATCAAGACGGGCGATCCGTTCCTTCCAGTCGATGTCGAGGCAATCGAAGAGACCTTCGGCGCAGGCCTTTCCCCAGGGGGTGGAGGAAAGAATCGGTTCACGGACGAGGCGGTACCAGACGTGAAGGGCGAGAAGATTGTCGAGATAGGCATAGCAATTGGCGGCGATGACATCGACACGGCCGTGCAAAGAGCTGTCGTATTCGACGGAAATGGGGTTGCCGCGAAGCTCGCGAACGAGGAGATTCGGTTTGGTGATATCGTGTCGAACCATGGAACCTGCGGCGACGGTTGTCCCGAAAGCGATGCGACGGGGGCCGACGAGGCCGCCCTGTCCGCCGAGGAAGATGGGGTTTTGGTTCAGCAAGACGCCATGGGCTACATCACCGACGAGCGAGGCGGTTGCCTTGTCGTGATGGGGCGTGAAATTGAAATGGATGTAGGAAGAACCGACCTCGGAGTGGTTTTTGGGAGAGGTTCCGCCGGACATGAGGATATCGCAAAAATTGATGAGCGAACCGAGTTCCACGAATGGGAAGAGGATGGTTTGCTTGATGCCGACCGTATGGGCGACGCTGGACTTTTCTTCGAGAATGCAGCCTGGGCGAGCGTGGAGGCCGTCGCCGGTCTTGGCGCCATCCAGGAGGCAGCAGCGATCGAGAAAGCCGCCGCCGATCTGGACCTTTGCGCCGATTCGGCAATCGCGCATCGTGACGGGCGATTCGGCGCCGATGACGGAATCGGGGCCGATGGAGGTTTCCGGGCCGGAAATCCGGCAACCGGGGTGGATGGTCACGCCGGGATGGATGCGTTCCGGGTTGACGTCGGGCGCGATATAGACGGAATCGGGATCGGGCAGGATGACGCCCCGTTTGAGGAGGGTGTGGGCAGAAGCAGTCATGGCGGAAGTGTGTGTCGGTTTATTTTTGGGAAGCGGGTTCGGCCGGTTCGGCGGCGGGCTTGTCCGTTTTGCCGGAAAACAAACCTGTGATGGCGCCGAGGCCATCTGCGATTGCACCGACGCCGTCGGAAACGAGTTCGGCGCCGGTCGTGGCGATGGAGGAAGCGGCGTTTATGGTTGCGGAGCCAACGGCGCCGATGAGATTGCCGACGGCGCTCACGGTGCCGGCCGAAACGGATTTGAGAACCTCGTAGAGAGCCTCGATCGTGGTGATGCCGCCATTCTTTTTGCCGATATCGGAGAGTTCAATGGAAGGGAGCGGAACGACGGCACCCTTTCCGTTGGCAACGGCAAGCCGGCATTTGGCGCCTTGGAAGAGAAAGTGTCCAATGACGACCTTTTTCGCGGAAGCGTTTTGGCCGGGCTCTTTTTCCGATGGTTTCTGCTCTTTTTCGAAGGGGGCGAGAAGTGCGGAGAAGTTGCTGTTTACGCCTTTTAGCTCGTAGGTCAGGATCGGTTCCTGGACGATGATCTCATCAATGAGAATGGTGTTGGAGAAAAGAGAGGAAGGACGCAAGCGAACGCTCAGTTCCGGCATCTCAAAGATATTGGCATCGAAGTTTTCGGGTGCGCCGACGCGAAGATTCCGGATATGGAAAACACCGCTGAACAGGCGAGCCGTAACCCGTTCGACGTGGACATCGGTTTTCAGAAGGAGCGGTGCCGTGTTGTTGATCAGGGTTTTGACGACAGAGCCGAGACAGAACTCCAGAAAGAGGAAAACAAGCAGGAGAGAAACGGCAATGCCGGCGATGATTTTGCGAGATTTTTTCATACGGAAACCAAGGGAGGAGAAATGGGGCGCGGACTAGAATGGATTGCGCGAGACAAGAGGAGCGGAAAGGGCGTGCGCGGCATCGGCGGTAATGATGAAGACGGTGCTGTCGCCTTTGATCCGGAGGTAATGGGAACCATCGGGCAGCGCATCGCCCAGCTGAAGGATGACAATGGGGCGTTCGGGGATGCCGGTTTCGATTGTGATTTCGAGCGCGGGAGAGAGCAGCCCGTAAGCGGCGGAATCGGCGGTGAACAAGGTTGCGACATCGAAGGCGGTGAAATTCTCCATCAAGGAGGCAATTTCGTCTGCTGCGGCTGAATTGGCGTAGGCGGGCTGAGGGTCTCGCGTAAACCAAGCCCCATCGGCGCGGCGTTGAACGGTCTGTGCAGCACCGGCGGCGGAGCGGGAGATTGTTTCGATGGAGGGCGGGTTGAGGGAGAGGATTTGCGGCGAGCGGAGCGCGGCGTAGGTGGCATCGGAGAAATCGAGGGCTTCCGCTTTGATGCCGGAGAGGGTGTGGTGGAGGCGGTTTTCGGGGTCGGAGATGGTGACAAGCGGCGGATTGGTGCTAGCGGTAGAGACCCAAAAAGTCCGTTGCGACGAAGGCGTGTGAGCGGTGCCCGGGAATGGGGAAGGTGTGAGATCGATGCGCACGGCATGGAGCGGTATGGTTTCGTCCGGCTTCATGGGTGAAGCGCTATCGTCGAGCAGGCTCAGCAGCGAATCGAGGAAGGCGTTGACGGCGGCCGAATCGGCGGGTTGCCGTGCGGGGCGGCGAATCTTCCATTCGGAGGAGGTATCGGCTCGTTCAAGTGTGAAAGGACCGCGGGTCGTGAGAAAGGAGGCTTGGATCAGATCCTCCTTGACGAAGGGGAAAATGCTGCGCTCGCGCAACTCGTTCAGCGGAAGGAGCAAGGCATCCAGGAGAATGCGATCGACGGTGCAAACGAAGCCGCCGGAAAGGGAGGCTGCGAGGACGTCTTCCGGCGTTGTCGGATCAGGTTTTCCGAAGACGAATTCGGTCGGAGTCTGGCTGCCGAGGTGTTGGATGGTGAGGAAAAGAACGGTTTCATCGACGGAGAGCCCGTGTGCGATCCGTGCCTGTCCGGCGCGTGTGGCGAGGCTCTCTTTTTCGTCCGTCTGCGAACCATCGGGAGCCCAGAGAAACCGGTGGACGGTTGCGTTTTCGAGGTGTTCGAGGATAGCGGCGATGGTCGGTGCGGAAGCGGGGGCCTTGAAAGGGACGGTGATGGACCAGACGCCGGCCTCATTGGCTTCGAGGCGCACGGTCGGCTTGTCGGGACGGCGAATCTCAATGGAGGAGATGGAGGCATCCTCTTCCCGGAAGAGCGTCCGCTTCCGTAGATGATCGAGATTGTCGGGAATCAAATCGAAAGCGGCGCGTTCAACGACGAGAATATCGGGATTGCCCTCCGCTTGGAGATAGACGCATTCGCCGGATGGGGTTTCGTTTCCGAAATGGAGGATGAGGGGGAGCACGGATTTGGTGTTGCCGGCAAGGGTGAGGGTTGCCCGGGGTTTTTGGAGTCCGAAATCGGCAAGATCGAGATCCCGGTTTTCGCGAATGCGCGTGGAAATCCGTTCGTGAACGATTGCGTGAGCAATGGTGTCGAGGAGCAAATTGATGCGTTGCGAGTCTGCCCGTCCGGCGGCGGGCGGGGCGAAAATCCATTGGGTGTTGTTGCGCGTCAAGTTTGCGGAAAAATTCACCGTTTGGATGCGGATATCGGAAACAAGGCCAAGCCGGTCGGATAGCAAACCGACACGTGTCTGTTCCCGATCCTGTTCGCGGAGACGCGTATTTGCGAAATGCAGGACGACCAGAAGTTGCAGCAGGACAACCAGCAGGAAGATTATCGTTTTGTTGGTGAGCATAGGAAGGAGTTCAGTATCAAAAGGAAGAATCCAATGCAGATGGCGGAGTCGGCGACATTGAATGCGGGAAAATGGTAGATTCCGTCAAACCAGGGCCAGTGAAAATCCAGGAAATCGATGACATATCCCCGGAATAGACGGTCGATGAGGTTGCCGGCAGTGCCACCGGCCAAAATGCCGGTGGCGAAGATACCGAGCCGATTTTGGGTCAATTCCTTTCCGTTCCAGACGAGAAAGACGAGCATGGCGGCGGAAATGGCCACCAGAAGCGGTATTTTGCCGGACAGGATTCCCCATGCGGCTCCCTGGTTGAAGACGAGCGTAAGGTTGAAGAATCCGGGAATGACGGAAATGGTTCCGTCGTAGCCTGGGACAAGGTTCCCAAGGGCAATCAGCTTTGTGATTTGATCCGCGAGCAGAATGGAGATGGAGAGAAGGAATGTTTTCAAGGCAAGAGAAGGATGGGCGAACGGGAAGACGAAGAAAAACGGAGTCGGTCTCCAGCAGAATGTAACCTTGATTCTATCTGGAAAAATTTCTTCTGACCACCAAAAAAAGAATCGCTTCCATTTTCCGTCGCATTCATTCCCTTTTTGGACGGCCGATTTCGCAAACAGAAAGAACGATAGGGGAGACGAGGCGATTAGGATGAATGGTTATGATTTACGTTTTCTTTGTACGCAATTGTCCATTTGGTTGTTTCGCCGCTGTGCGTCGAGGGCGATTACCGAACCGGCTTCAAAGAAAAGTCGCAGAGTCCGGAGGTGGATTCTGCGACTGTGGATGGAAAAGGAGTGAAGCGGGACTTTATTCGTTGTTCCGGTTGGTGAAATTGGTCCGTTTTTCCTCTTCTTCAATGGATTCCTTGCAGGGAATGCAGTAGAGGGCCTGAGGAATTGCATTCAAGCGTCCGCGCGGAATTTGTTTTCCGCAGCATTGGCACTTTCCGTATGTTCCCTCTTCCATTCTGCGAAGGGCAAGCTGGATTTGCTTGGAGGTATCTTCGCTCATGGAAGCTTTGCGGAGTTCAGTTGTCCGAGCGATATCGTCTCCGCCGAGTTCTTCGGGGCGATCGTCATCTTTGCGGACGAGAGACTGATCTTGCAGGGACTGGGATTTCCGGATCAAGCGTCCGTTTTCGTTTTGGAGGCGCCGGCGGTATCCCTCGATTTCTTTGGGCGTCAAAGGCGGTTCTTCGAGAATTTCCTCGAAATCGTCATCGTACCCAAAATCAGGATCGACTGGAGGTGGAAGGGGCTCTGCGGGCTTTTGGGCGGGCGCCGCCTTTGTGTCGGCGGCGGACTTCTTCGCGGCAGGCTTTTTGGCCGGAGCGGCCTTCTTGGGCTCAGGCTTGGCAGTCGCCGGCTTTGTATCGGCGGCGGACTTCTTCGCGGCGGGATTTTTGGCCGGAGCGGCTTTCTTGGGCTCAGGCTTGGCAGTCGCCGGCTTTGT
>JBJEVW010000173.1:0-12866 GCA_051884735.1 Kiritimatiellia bacterium
AAGGCGTTGACCCGGGCCCGGAAGAATTTACCCCGAAAAACCGGGATAAGGGTGGGGAGGCCGATGCGCTACGGGCGGGCGCCACAGCGGCAAAACGCATAGCGGGCGCGGGGGCGCGGGGTGAGAGGGGATGATGGGGGAAATGGCTTGTTTTTTCTTGCCAAGAAGGGGGGCTTCGCATAAGATGAGAGGCAAACACCATCTTTTTTCCCATGGCACTGAATATTGGAATCGTTGGACTACCCAACGTCGGCAAATCCACGCTCTTTAATGCTCTCACGCGCGCGCAAAATGCGAAGGCGGAGAATTTTCCTTTTTGCACCATTGAACCGAATACGGCGGTTGTTCCGGTTCCGGATGACCGGCTAGGCGTTTTGGCCGAAATGGTTCATCCGCAGAACATCATCCATGCCACCGTTGAATTTGTGGACATTGCAGGGTTGGTGAAAGGCGCTTCGAAAGGAGAGGGGCTTGGCAACAAATTTCTTGCGAATATCCGGGATGCGAATGCGATTCTCGAGGTCGTGCGTTGTTTTGACGATCCGGACATAGTCCATGTGGACGGCTCGATCAATCCGGTTCGCGACATTGAAACAATCGAAACCGAGTTGCTGTTGGCGGATTTGGAGGTTTTGGAGGCGCGTGTGGCGCGTCTCTCGAAGATTGCGAAAGCCGATCCGAAGGCACGTCCGGAAGTATCGTTGTTGACGGCGTTGCAGGCGCATTTGGAAGCAGGCAATCCGGTTCGCACCTTTGCGGACCACGATGCTCCCGAGTTGGCGGTGGCGTTGCAGGAAGGGCGCTACTTGACCGACAAGAAGATCATTTATGTCGCGAACGTATCCGAGAACGATTTGGCGCAGGACAATGACTATGTAAAAGCGTTGCGTGCGTATGCGACGGATCACGGGTGCGAGTGCGTCCGCATTTGCGCGGCTGTCGAGCAGGACATGGCGGGACTCAGCGATGAAGAACGCAAGGAATTTTTGGCTTCGTACGGCATTGACGAAAGCGGATTGGACATCATCATCCGCAGCAGTTACCACACGCTCGGGCTGGCCTCTTATCTGACGGCAGGGCCGAAGGAAGTCCGTGCCTGGACCTTCCGGCGCGGGTGGAAAGCACCGAAGTGTGCGGGCGTCATTCACAGCGACTTCGAGCGCGGCTTTATCCGGGCGCGGGTTGTCCGCTATGAGGATTTCGTGGCGCATGGCGGAGAAAACGGGTGCCGCGAGCTGGGGCTTGTCCGCGAAGAAGGCAAAGAGTACGAGATGCAGGATGGTGACATGGTCGAATTCCTGTTCAACGTCTAGCCTTTTCCGTTGCCATATTTTTATTGACCGGCTCATGATTTTCGATTTCTTCCCTTTCAGAGGCATTGTGATATGAAGAAGCAGTCTTCTCCTTGGCTATTTCCTCTTGTTGCGTTGGCGGCGCTTGTCTGTTCAGGACCACAGGCGCAGGCATTGCCGGACTTTCGCAATGTCGTACAGGCGTTTGGGTCCGGATCGGATCGCACCGACGTGCAGGCGGATTCCGCCTCGTACAGTTTTTCGGGCGTTGGAAGCGAAGCCAATTGGGTAACCTTTTCGGGCAATGTCGCGATTCGCTATCGCGATTTTGAGCTTCGGGCGGACGAAATCCGCTACAACAGCGAGACCACCGATGCCGAAGCGAAAGGCAATGTCGTCTTGATTGGCAAGGACGGCACGCTCTGGAAGGGCGAAACGTTGAACGTCAATCTTCGCGAACGGGCGGGCGATGCGTCCGGCATCGATTTGTATTCGCGGCCATTCCGTGTTTTTGCCGAGAGCGGCCAATTCGAGGCATCGAAGGACGCGCCCCAGAGTTACGAGGTGAAAAATGCGACCTTGACCACCTGCACGAACGAGTTTGGGCATTTCCACTATTCGGTGGGAACGGAGCGGGTTCGCCTGCGTCCCAAAGACGATATCACGGCATGGGGTGCGGTGCCGCATCTGTTCGGGGTTCCGTTTCTGTATGTGCCGTATTTTTGGAAAGACTTGCTGAACCACTATGGATTCCGGTTTCAGCCGGGCTATAAAAGTTCGTGGGGGGCGTATTTGCTTTCCACGTACAAGTTCCCGATTTTGCGCGACAAGGTCAACAAGGCCTTCATCGATTCGTACACCTTTGCCGATATTCGCAGCGAGCGAGGATTTGCCTTTGGCGAAAAGATTCAATGGGAGTTCGACAATCCCGCCACCAATGTGCGCGAATCGTATGGTTATTTGACGGGATATTACATTCCGACCGATGATGATTATCCGGAAGAGCTGGGTGAGGAAGAATCCCGCTATCGCGTTCGGTTCCAGCACAATTGGGATGTCACGCCTGCCGATCAAGTCTTGATCCAAGGCTTGTATGTTTCCGACACGCTGGTCCAGAAGAACTTTTTCCGCAAGGAATATCGCCAAATGACGGAGCCGGACAACTTTGCCACGTATACGCATTATGGCGACATGTCCTCTTTCGGGTTGACGGCCCGCATGCGCCTCAACGATTTCTACTCGCAGGTCGAGCGGTTGCCGGAGCTTTGGTACTCGCTGAATTCGGTTGAGTTGGGTGAAACGGGCGTCTATCTGGAAAACGATTCGTCGCTCGGTTTTCTCCGGGCGGTTTTCGACAAGGACACGTATGGCGACGACCGCGATTACGAAGCGTTCCGCGCCGACACGTCCTTCGTCCTTTCCTATCCCCGCAAGTACTTTGGATTTCTTTCGGTCGTGCCTCGTGTCGGCTATCGCGGAACCTACTATGACAAGACGCTGGAGGCGTTGACGACGAAAACGATGGAAACGGTCGTCAGCACCAACGATCTAGGCGAGGTCTATACGACCACGAGCGAAAAGAAAGAGACGGTCTACGAGGAGAAGGATTCCGGATTCCGGAATGTCTTCGAGCTCGGAGCCGAGATTTCCACGCGTGCGTACGGCTTTTTCACGACACCATCCGGCGATACCTGGCGCCATGTCGTCGAGCCGTATTTGAACTGGACGTATATTCCGGAGCCGAATTTGACGCCGGACGAGCTCTACCAGTTCGATGAAATCGACGAGATCGGCAAGACGCACAATATCCGGGTCGGCTTGCGCCAGCGTTGGCAGCAGCGCAAGAATGGGCAGACCGGCGCCTCCGAACGGTTTTATTTGGATACATGGGCGGATTTCGAGCTTGAGCCGGAGGATGACATCGACAACTTCCGGGATTTTGGATGGGACGCCCGGTACTATCCGGCCTCTTGGATGCGGTTCCGTTGCAAAGGCAATTACGACAACGATCTAGGAGAAGCCGAACGGATCGAGTGCGGGCTTACGGCGTGGCACAGCCATTTCCGGACGGAGGTTGACTACCAGTATCATGCCGATGAAAACAGCCTGCTCTACGGGTCGATCACGTGGTATGCGAACGAGCGGTGGGGTTATAACCTGTTTGGCCGTTACGAGTTTGAAACCAGCCAGGTGGAAGAAGTCGGCGGATGGATTCAGCGCTCTTGGGACTGCATTGCGTTCCGGCTTGTCACCTCCTTCGAGCCGGGGTACACGAACAGCCGCGGATACGACGAAGATGACGATTTCAGCATATCGATTGTCGGTTGGCTGACGGATTTCGTCCCCAAAAGCATTCTCGAAGAAGACAATCGTTAAGCATGAAGCCATCCCATTGTTCCCCGGAGAAAATCTTGTCGTCGATGCCAACCGATCCGGCAGAAAATCCGGAAGTCGCTTTTCCGCGCTTTTCCCTTTTGGATGTTCGCCTCACGGCCACCCGCATCGAGCAGGCGGTTCGCCGCATTGTGATGCTTGCCAAGCGTCCGGACGTCCATCGCCATATTTGCATTTTTGCGGTTGATTCTCTGTTGCGGGCGCATGGAAATGCGCGTCTTTCCGATATTGCCAATGCTTCGGACATGACCCTTTGCGACGGGATGCCGCTTGTCTTGATCGGCCGTCACATTGCCAAGCAGGATATGAGCCGTTGTTATGGTCCGGACGTCATGCTTCAGGTTTGCGACAAGGGGCGTGCAGCCGGCGTCAAGCATTTCCTCTATGGAGGCGCCAACCAAGAAGTTCTTGAAAAGCTCAAGGCGAATCTGACCGCGAAGTTTCCGGGACTTGAAATCGTGGGCGACTACTGTCCTCCGTTCCGTCCGCTCACGGAAAAAGAGCATGCCGATGTTGTCGCCCGCATCAATGGCTCGGGAGCGGATATTGTCTGGGTAGGCATTGGAACGCCGAAACAGGATTATTGGGTAACAGACATGCGGGAAGTGCTCAAGCCGAGTTTGCTCATTGCGGTAGGGGCGGCCTTCAACTTCCATGCGGGAACGGTCAAACAGGCTCCGTTGTGGATGCGGCGCAATTGTCTGGAGTGGCTGTATCGGCTACTCGTGGAGCCTCGCCGGCTCTGGCGTCGTTACATTTTGGGCAATCCGCATTTTCTGTTTTTGCTGTTGCGGCAGGCCCTTTCACGGAAGCCGGCGCGGCTGGGCGAAGTGTTCGACGGGCAAGCGAAAGCTCCAACGGCGAAACAAGCATGATCGTTAGGCGATTCTGATGACAGCAAAGGTGGCGTCACACGGCGCACGGGAGCATTTTCACATGGATTCGATTCGTCAATTGGTAGGGGAAAAATCGTGGACGCTTCGCGGTGTCCGGGTTTTGGATCCGGCGCGGGGACTGGATGGGATTGGCGACCTCTATTGCGTGGATGGGCGCCTGTCGGACAAGCCGGATGATTCAGCCCCCGTATGGGATGCGCGTGGCGGAGCAACGCCTGTGCTTGCGATGCCCGCCGCAATCGATCTGCATGTCCATTTCCGTCAGCCCGGAAATGAGGCAGCCGAAACGGTGGAGACGGGACTTGCCGCTGCCGCTGCGGGTGGATTCGGCACCGTTGTTGCGATGCCCAACACGTCGCCCGCGCTCGATTCTCCTGCGGCGATTGTCCGGCAGAATGAGTTGGCCGCCTCCGCTTCCGAGAAGCGTGTCCGCTATCTTCTATCGGCCTGTTGCACATGCGAACGTTCGGGACGGGCGGTTGCACCGCTGGAAGCGCTTGCCGAGGCGGGGTGTGTTGCCTTCACGGACGATGGGGCGATGGTGGCCGACGAGGTCGTCATGGCGGAGGTTATGCGGCGTGCTGCGGCGCTTCATTTGCCGGTTATGGACCATGCGGTAGTCCCCTCGCTTGCCGGCAGAGGCGTCATTCGCGAGGGGAGGGGCGTTCAGCCAGCAGGCGCCGCCATTTTCCCCGACTATGCCGAAGTGGCTGCAGTCGCCCGGGATTTGCGGCTCGCGAAAGAAACGGGGGCGCGCATTCACATTCAGCATCTTTCGTGCGCCGAGTCTGTCTGGCATCTTGCGATTGCGCAAGCGGAAGGGGTGCGTGCCACGGCCGAAGCGACCCCGCACCATCTTCTGTTGTGCCGCGAAGAAATTCCATCGGATGACGGGAATTGGAAGATGAATCCGCCCTTGGGAACGGCAGAAGACCGCGCTGTTCTCCGTCAAGCGGTTGTGGACGGAACGATTGGCTGTTTGGCCACCGACCACGCGCCGCATACGGCGGAATCGAAGGCGCGCGGATTTTCCGGTTCACCCTTCGGCGTCATTGGTTTGGAGACGGCTCTTCCCGCCACTTGGAAAGCGTTGGTGGTTGAGGCGGGGATGAAGCCTCTGGATTGGGTTGCGCGATGGACGACAGGCCCGGCCTCGGTACTCGGCATGGATGCCCCTTCGCTTGCGGCCGGTGCGCCGGCGCGGGTTGCAGTGTTGTCCCAGGAGGAGTGGACGCCGGACTTTTCGGCGTTTTGCAGCCGTTCGCGCAACTGTCCCTTTTCGACACCCTTGCCGTTGCGCGTTCTTGCCTTGCTTTAGCCGCCACGGGGCCGGGGCCGGGAGGCCCGGCAGCCAGTGCGCGGCCCCCTGCCGCGCACATGCCGCGGGTGGCGAGCCGCCACGGGCGGATGACACCGCGGGTGGCGAGCCGCCACGGGCGGATGACACCGCGGGATGCAAAACGCCCAGTGCGAGCGGGATGGCGGCGGTCGGCCACGGGGCCGGGGGCGGGAGAGCCGGCAGCCGATGGGGGTGGACGGAGTCTTCCCGTGAAAAATACGAAGGGGTGCGGGGCGTCAGAGTTTTGGCTCGGCGGCGAGAAGCGTACGGGTATACTCGTTTTGGGGAGCGGAAAGAACTTGAGAAGCGGGGCCCAGTTCAACGAGTCTGCCCTTATGAAGGACGGCGATTCGATCGGCAATCGAACGAACGACGCCGAGATCATGTGTGATGAAAATGCAGGCGAGATTCCGGGCGCGGCGCAAATCGTCCAACAGGTTCAGGATTTGCGCCTGAACGGAAACATCCAAAGCGGAAACCGGTTCGTCGCAAATCAAGATTTCCGGCTTCATGGCGAGAGCGCGGGCAATGGAGATGCGCTGAAGCTGTCCGCCGGAAAATTCATTTGGCGATCGGTTGGCGGCTTCCGGGGGAAGCCCGACGGCGGCGAGGAGTTCGCAAGCGGTTTGCAGGCGATTCTTCTTCTCGACAAGGCCATGAGCCACCAACGACTCGGTCAATTGGGAAGCGATTCGGCGGCGGGGGTTCAGGGACGAGAAGGGGTCTTGGAAGACCATTTGAATGGTGCGCCGTTGTTGGATTGAGCGGTGGAACGGAAGGGGTGCGCCGCGGAGAAGAATAGAGCCGGCATCCGGTTTTTCGAGTCCGGCGATCATGCGGGCGAAGGTTGTTTTTCCGGAGCCGGATTCCCCGACGACGGCGAGCACTTCACCCGGAAAGAGCGAGAGGGAGAGGTCATCAACGGCCCGAATGAGCGGGAATTGGCGTGTCAGGCCATTGACTTGAAGGATGGGAGAGATGTCTGTAGTAGAGGAAGGGTGGCGGAAGCCGGCGTTCGTTGCGGGGGACGGCGAAGGCACGGGGGGCTTGGCGGTTTCCGATTGACGGAAGCAGGAAGCGCAATGTGTGGATTCGTCGCCTGCAATAGCGGGGGGCGATTGAGTCCGGCATGTTTCCAAGGCGTACGGGCAACGGGGCGCGAAGGCGCAGCCGGGAGGCAAGGAAATCGGGGAAGGGAGAGAACCGGAAATGGCGTGGTGTTTTTCGCCCGGGCGATGCCGGCACGGCATTGCATTGAGCAGGGCGATGGTGTAGGGGTGTTTTGGATGTGCAAAGACGTCGTCGACCGTTCCCGATTCCACGATTGTTCCGGCGTACATGACGGCGACGCGGGTGCAGACCGAACGGACGACTGCCATATTGTGGGTAATGAGAAGAAGCGAAGTTTCCGCCGGGCGGACGTTTCGCATCAATTCCAGCACCTGCGCCTGCACGGTGACGTCTAGAGCGGTTGTCGGTTCGTCCGCGATGATGAGCGAAGGATTGGTCATGAGCACCGATGCGATCATGACGCGCTGTTGCATGCCGCCGGAGAGTTGGAACGGATATTGGCGAAGGCAAGCGGCCGGGTTCGGGATTCCGCACCGATCGAGCCAATCGGCCGCGATGCGCAGACCTTCGGTGCGGGAGATTTTTTTGTGCAGGCGGAGCGCTTCGAGCAGTTGGTCGCCGATTCGGTGGAGCGGCGAAAGAGCCGTCATGGGGTCTTGGAAGACCATGCCGACGGAAGCTCCGCGGATTTTGCGCAATTCAGAGAGCGGAAGCGAGCGAAGATCGCGTCCATTCAGCAGAATTTCGCCGGAAACGCAACGGGAAGGAGGGGAAGGCACGAGGCGCAGCACGCTCATGGCGGTCACCGATTTTCCGCAACCGGATTCACCGACAATGGCGAGTGTTTCGCCGGGTTTCAGCGAAAGGGAAACGCCATTGACCGCATGCACGATTCCGGCGGGCGTGTCGAATTCGACGGCGAGATTGCGGATTTCGAGGCTTGCCTGCGTCTTTTGGGAATCTCCGGAAGAAGTCGTGGCACCGGAAGAAGGATGTTTGGCCTTCTGTGGGACGTCCAAAGCGGAAACGGGGCGAGGATCGAAAGCGTCGCGAAGGGCTTCTCCGATAAAGACCCCGAGAAGGATTACGAGAAACAGGGCGAGCGACGGGTAGAGAACGAGCCACCAGGCGCCACGGAACGACTGCGCCTGGCTGAGCAGTTCACCCCAGGAAGGCTGTCCGTCGGGGAGTCCGAATCCAAGGTAGTCGAGTGCGGCGAGGGCGCCGATGGCACCGACGAGCATAAAGGGAAAAAGCGTGATAATCGGCGTCAGGGCATTCGGCAGGATATGCGCGAACATGATACGGGCATGGCTCAATGCCTGGCAACGGGCGGCATCGACGAACGGGCGGTTCCGGAGGCGAAGAAATTCTGCGCGGATATAAGCGGCGACACCAATCCAGTTGAAGATCGCATAGCACAAAAGCAAGAGACCGAAACTGCGGCCGAATGTATTGCCGAGGAAGATCATCACATAAAGGAATGGAATCGCGGACCAGATTTCGGTAAAGCGTTGTCCGGCGAGATCGGCCCACCCGGCGAAGTATCCCTGAACGGATCCGGCGAGAATACCGAGAAGGAGCGAAGAGAGAGTCAAGAGGAGCCCGAACGCGAGCGATGTAAAGGTTGCGTAAAGAACGCGGGCAAAGACGTCATGTCCGGCGGCATCGAAACCGAAGGGGTGTCCGGGAATGGGGCGGAAAGGGAAGGCAGCCTGTTCCAGGACGGCGGTTTCGGGAGAAGCGGTCTGGACTGGCATCGGGGGGGCGGTTCGCCAATCGGCGGGACGGATGTCGATGCGGATGGAGTCCGGTGCCGTCGTGCGAGGCTTGAATGCGGGAAGGCGCAAAGAGACGCCCGAAGAAACGGCCTCAAAGGCGGGGCGAGGCTCATTGCGGAGGCGCGCTTCGATGGCCGGACGGATTTCGGCAAACGAGGGGCTTGAGAGAAAGCCGGAGAAATCGTTTGTGTTGCCGGCGGTGCGGGTGATTTGGAATCCGGAGGCGGACGGCGTCAGCCAAAAGGCGGCTGCGGGATAGCGGACGAGATTTCCATTGACCGGGCGAAGATAGGGATCGAGCGTCTCGGTCGAGAACACCGAATGGGCACCGCTCCGGAAGATGGGAAAGACGGCTCGGACACCGGGACGTTGTGCGACAGCCTGCCAGTCGGCAACCGGGAGAGGGGAGCCGTTTCCGAGAACGTCATCCTGCGTGCAGTTGGAGAAAACGGGGAAAAAGACCCGGCCTTCCGGCGTCTTCAAGAAAAGAGGCTTGTCGTTGCTAAGAAGCGGCGCGCATGCAGAGAGCAGGAAAAGGAGGCAAAGAATCCAGAGCGAATAGTATCCGCGCCGATTCGAGCGAAAACGATGTAAAGCGGCAGAACGGAGCATGGCTAACGGTCAAAGCGAATACGTGGATCGATCAGAACGTAGCAGAAATCCGAGAGGATTTGGCCGAGAAGTCCAAGCGCCGAGTTCACGGACATCAGCCCGAGAAAGACCGGATAATCGCGTGTTTCGAGCGATTCGAGCGCGAGGCGTCCCATTCCCGGAATATCGAAGACATTTTCGATGATGACCGATCCGGCGAACATGAGGGTCAGGATGCCGCCGAATCCGGTCGCGACAGGAATCAGGGCATTGCGCAGCGCATGGCGCCAAACGGCGCGCCGGAGGGTGGCGCCCTTGGCGAGAATCGTCCGGATGTAGTTGGCGCCCATTTGGTCGAGAAGCGTGTTCTTCACGAGCAATGTCAGCATTGCGAAAGAGCCAATCATGTAGCAAAGAACCGGAAGGAGCATGTGCCGGAAGCGGTCGACGAACCGATCGGCCGTGGAGAGTTGGAGAGCGTTTTCGGATTCGATTCCGCCGAGCGGCAAAATGTCCCAAAGCCCATCCACGGTTCCGCAGAAAAGCATTTTCACCAACATGCCAAAGGCAAAAGGCGGAATGGCATAACCGATGAAAACGACGAGGGACGATGCCAGATCGAAAGGCGTGCCGCGGCGGAGCGCTTTTGCGATGCCGAGGGGAATGCAGATGAGGTACGTCAAGAAGAACCCGGGGATGCCGAACCAGAGCGAAACGGGAATACGGGCGCGAATCAGATCCCAAGCCGTTTTGTCGGTATAGTGGTAGGAGTGCGTCCGGAGTCCGCAGCAATCCTTGACAAGCCAGTTGAAATAGCGGACCGGAATGGGGCGATCGAAGCCGTAGTGGGCATTGAGTTGTTCGCGCAATTGACCCGTAAGATCGACGGGCGCCTCGGCGGCGTTCTGTGTAGCGGCCGGTGCATTTCCTCCGCCCAATCCGCGAATGGCCATCAGGCTTTGTTCGACGGGACCGCCGGGCACGAATTGGGTCAGACAAAAGCACACCATGGTGATTCCGAGAAACGTCGGAATCACGAGTGCGAATCGTCTGAGAAAGTATCGGAACACGGCGGAAACGGGAGAAAAATTCGTGGGCGAAAAAACTCAGTTTTTCAGGAGCGATGCATCGCCGAGGATGGAGAGCGGGAGAATGTGGCGGTAGAGATCGGCGCGCGGAAGCGCCTTCAAGTCCTCGAAGGAGATGGCGTTTTCCAACGTGAATTTTCCGCATGCCAAACGGCGAAGGGACGTCATGTGCGCGTGGCAACCGAGCATTTCGCCGATATCGTGGCACAGGGTCCGGATATAGGTACCCTTTGTGCAGGAAACGGTAAAGGAAGCGTTTGGATTCTGGAAAGAATCGAGCGAAAAGCCGTAGACGTGGATCAAGCGCGGCTTTCGCTCCACCTCTTCGCCGCGGCGTGCCAGTTTGTAGAGAGGTTCTCCGTTGAGTTTGATAGCGGAAACCATGGGCGGCGTCTGCAGAACGTCGCCGGTGAATTCCTTTTGAATGAGCGTGCGAAGCTGTTCTTCGGTCACGGCGGAAGGATCGGCTTCTGCGACGGTTTCACCCTCCCAGTCTTGCGTATTGGTCTCGCGGCCAAGGCAAAGCGAGCCTTGGTAGATCTTGTCGCCGCCCATGACCTGGTCTTGCGCGCGGGTTCCGCGGCCAATCAGGAGCACGAGCAAACCTGTCGCGCCGGGGTCGAGGGTTCCGCCGTGGCCGACCTTTTTGAGATGGAACATGCGACGGATTGAAACGACAACCGAACTGGACGTCATTCCGGCGGGTTTGTCGACGAGCAGGATTCCATCGGGATCCGGGGAAGGAGGAGTGGAAGAAGGGGCAAAGTGCATAAATGGAACAAGCAGAGGTTAACGCGCGGAGGACATTTCGAGCTGGTAGGCGGACGCGATGTCGTTATGGGTCAAAATGCCGAGCGGCCGACGGGGAATGGCGGAAGAAACGACGACAATGCCCTCGGCGTTATCGATATCCATCTTTGCCAAAACGGAGCGGAGGTGTTCGTTTTCGAAGACGACGGGGTGGTCTTTGAGGGTCAGATCATCCAGCAACATGGTTTGGCGGAAAATCGGATCGGCCGTAAGGACGGTCGAAAGATCGCTTTTTGCGACAACAGCGACGAGCGCCTTGTCTTTTCCGACCACCGGGAAGATTTCCTGTTTCGAGGAAGAGAGCCGATCAACAAGCATGGAGAGTGGCGTATTGCGGTCCACGGACAGGAACGTCTGATTTCCGGGGCGCGAATCCAAGATATCCTTGACCGTGAACGCGCCCAAGGTTCCGGAGACCAGGGAGCTTCGGTGGACAGGCGCTTCAAAGCGGTTGGGCAGTTGACTTCGGTAGAGGGAAACCTTCCGGGAAAGCATATAGGCGATAATGCAGACCCACATGGAAGGCACCAGCAACTTGTAGTTTCCGGTCATTTCCCCGATCATGAGAATCGTTGAAATCGGCGTTTTGGCTGCGCAACCGAAGAAGGCGACCATGCCAACAAGGACGAACGAGCCGACGGAAATTTGCCAAGCGGGGAAGAAAGTGGCAAAGAGCATTCCAACGGCGCCTCCGAGCGATCCGCCAATCACGAGAGCCGGACCGAAAATGCCGCCGGAACCACCGGAGCCGACGGAAAACGCCGTTGTAAGGGTTTTGAGGAAGAAAACGCCGAGAAGGGTCCAAAACCAATCGGCATGGGCGGTGATGGTGTAAGCCGCATCGAACCGGAGGGCATCCTGGATGGTTCCGTAGCCAGACCCGATGGCGCGGATAAACAGCACGCCGATCAATCCGGTGCCGAGGGCGCCAATGACGGGGCGCAACCAGACGGGGAGGCGTGATTTCGCGAACTTTTCCTGGGTCGTGTAGAAGCACCATGTATAGAAGCGGGCGCCGTACGAAAGGATGATTGCGAGGAGGATGTAGAGCACGAGTTGGGCGGGGCGATCGTAGTTGACTTGCGGCGTATCGAACAGCGGGCGGAAGCCAAAGACCCATGAAAAAAGCGAGTAGCTCGTAACGGACGCGACGATGGAAGGAACGAGCACCTCGTATTCCAAATCGAGATCGCGGTAGAGCAGTTCTGCGGCGAAGATGGCGCCTGCAAGCGGTGCGTGGAAAAGAGCCGCGACACCGGCCCCCATGCCGGCGGCCATCAGCTTGCGTCGGGAACTGACGGAGAGCTTCAGGGCGTTGGCCAGCATTGAGCCGAATCCGGCACCGATTTGCGTAATGGGACCCTCGCATCCGGCGGAGCCGCCTGTTCCAATCAAAATGGAAGTTGCCACGGCTTTGACGGGAATTGCGATGGGGCGCACGCGGCCGCCGCGAAAGTGGTAGGCTTCAATGGCGGAATCCGTACCATGCCCGGCGGCTTCGGGTGCGAATTTTTGGACGAATAGACTCGAGACAAGCGCGCCGATGGCGGGCAAGAAAAAGAGCAGCAAGGGACGGACCGAACGGGAAATGGCGGGAAGAGGAA
>JBJEVW010000174.1:0-12764 GCA_051884735.1 Kiritimatiellia bacterium
CGGCGTTTGCCGTGACATGCTCAATACGGGTGCGGTTGTTTCGCATTGGGTTGTTGTTTGCCGCATGCCGCTCATGTTGATTCCTGCGGTTTTGTTCATTGTCGCGGGGCTTCTTTCCTTCTCGACCGGAACGTCCTGGGGAACGTTTGGCATTCTGATTCCGATTGGATTGAGCATTGCCGCCGAGATCGATCCCGGCATGAACATTCTCGTTCTTTCCTCCATTCTCGCCGGTTCGGTATTGGGCGATCATTGCTCGCCGATTTCCGATACGACGATTCTGTCTTCGACAGGAGCCGGCTGCAACCACATCAACCATGTTGCAACGCAGCTTCCGTACGCCTTGCTTGTCGGCATTGTGTGTGTGGTCGGCTATCTTGTTGCCGGCGGTCTGCGTCAGATCGGCACCGGTTTTTGGGCGATTACCGGAATCACGTGGGCGGTCTCCTTCACCTTGCTGATCGTTCTGCTCGTTGTTCTTCCAATGGTTTGGGCCGGCAAGAGCAAAAAGGCGTAGGCGAAGCGGTTGCGTTTTCGCGAATGGTTTTCTTCAGGGAGAACCGGTAAAAGCAAAAAAGCCGGATGCACTGCGGTGCATCCGGCTTTCTTTTTTTTAGGGGTGTACCGCGCGGGATGTGAGCCGCCAGGGGGGGGGGGGGAGGCCGAACATCGCATTGTATTGCAATGGAGACAAGGCCACGGAGCGCGAGGGAGCAGGAGGGGGCGAAACCGCGCCAGCAAAACCAAAATGAGAGAAGGCGGTGATCTCGGTGTTATGCAGAGAAGAGCCAGGCCGAATAGAGGAGATAGGCCAAGAGCATAATCGATCCGGCGAGGCGTCCGACGTGTTCTTTCCAAATCGGAATGAAAAAGAACAAGGAGGAAAAAAGGAGGAGTGTGCTATCGATCAAGAGCGCGGAGACTTGGGATTCTTCGAAATGGATTGGCGAAAGTGCAGATGACAATCCCAAGATGAGGAAGATATTGTAGACATTGGATCCGATGACATTCCCGACGGCCAGGTCGTTTTCGTTTTTCAGCGCCGCGACAACGGAGGTGACGAGTTCCGGGAGAGAGGTTCCGAAGGCAACAATCGTAAGTCCGATGAGTCGTTCGCTCAACTGGAAGTAGCGGGCAATTCCGACAGCGCCGAAAATGGTGATTTTGGCGCCGACTGCAATTGCTGCGGCACCGGCAATCAGAAAGAGGATGGTTTTGCAGGTTGTCAGGGCTACCGTGGCGTTGCCATCGTCTTTTTGATCGTTTTTGGCATCGGCAATGCCGCGCCGGATTTGGGAGGCGAGAATCGCGAGAAAGCCCAGGAGGAAGATGATGCCGGCGATGCGTGGAATGCCATGGCCCAAGACAATCGACAACACGACAAGAACGGCTCCGGCGATGCTCGTCCAGAAATCCACTTGGACTTTTTTGCGGCAGACGGGGAGCGGGCAAAGGATTGCGCAGAGGCCCAAGATGGCCAAAAGATTGACCAAATTGGAACCGATGACATTGCCGACGGCAATTTCATTGTTTCCCAAGATGGAGGCAATGACGCTTATCGCGAGTTCGGGTAGAGACGTACCGAGGGCGACGATGGTCAGTCCGATGAGGAGCGATGAGACGCCGAGTCGTTTGGCAAGGGCGGAAGAGCCGCGCACGAAATAGTCGGCACCGTACACCAAGAGCGCGAAACCGATTCCCAAAAGGGCGAGAGACAGCAATGGAGATATCATTGGACAGATCCTTTTTTCCAGGGTGGATGAACGCAATGAAAGTCTCGCCTATTTCAACGGGAACCGGGATTTCGACTCTGAAATCCGTCCTGACGATTGTCCGCATACCAAATGGTATTGGCTACTCCCTCTCAGTTGATGCGAAAATACTATCAAACAATTCCGAAATGGACAATTCGGTCGAAGGCCCAGGGGCGAGCCACCACGGGCAGTAAGCCGCGGCGGCAAAAAGCGCAGCGGTGGGGCTTTCGGAATCGATGGTTTTTGCTATACTGTCATCGAGCCCGATTTTTTTGAATACAATGGGTTTTAGAAAATTCAAGCGGCTCCAATTGGAGAACAAAATGAAAGAAGCAGTTTCCATCACAACCGATTTTGACGGCAGCCATGGCGATCCGGGGCGTGCGTTGCGGCGCTTGGCGGAGAATGGGGTAAGCCACATTCTTTGGTGTCACGAGTGGAATACGGACCATCTGTACAGCGATCGGGAGGTGGCGTATCTAGCCGGGTTGCTCCGGGAGACCGGCATACGGCTGCTTGACATACATGGCAGCGATGGCGGTGCCAGCGGAGAGATTTCCTCGTGGTATTCGCCGTGCGAAGTCTATCGCGAGTCGGGGATCGAGTTGGTTCGCAACCGCCTACGGATGATGGCGATGTTGCATGGTGAAGGTTCGCTTGTGATGCATGTTCCCTTTTTGCGGGACAACTTCACAAAAGAGCAAATTGACGGGGACTATGGCGCCAACCGGAAGTTTGACGCCTTGCGCCGGTCCCTTGACACGCTTGTTCCGGAGTGTCAGGCGCTTGGCATTCCGTTGGCACTGGAGAACATGCCCGAGGATAATTGGGTCTTTCTGGAAAAGGTCTTGAACGACTATCCGTCAGATGCTGTCGGAATCTGCTACGATTCCGGCCACGGCAACATCAGTTGGAGCGAAACGCCTCCTATTGGATTGGACAAGATCGAGCAGCACAAGGATCGTCTTTTGGCTCTCCATCTGCACGACAACGATGGGCATGGCGACCAGCATCAGCCGCCGTTTTTCGGAACGGTCGACTGGGCGCGGCTGGTCCGGATTATCGACGAGGCGCCATCCTGCGCGAGACCGCTTAACTTTGAGCTCAGTTACCGGGAACCCAGCGCAAAGGATGTGACGGTCGAAGCGTGGCTCAAGGATGCGGTCGAGCGGTGCCGCAAGGTTGTGGCGCTGTCGAAGATCGACCGATCGGCCGGGGGCTAGAGTTCCCGGCGACGGAGGGGAATGGAGGCGAGGAGCGCCAACAGCACCGGATAGAGCATGCCGTTTATCGCGAGTGCGCACAGGATATCCCGGGGTTCGAGTGCGATGCCATCGCCGAGACGATCGAAGGTCTGCAGTTTTCGCATGGGCGCCAGGAGCGAATTCGCACCGGCGGAGACGGAGCGGGAGAGCGATTCAAGGCGCATGGTGAGAGCGGAGGTCGTTGTTTCGCCATGTGTGTGTGTGGCTTCATCCGCCGGATTGGTGAAATCGGGATTGCCGGCGACGAGTGCGATAAGGCAGAGCGCGGAAGCAGCAAATGCGGCAACCGGGAACGAAAGGCAGCATCCGCAAGCGATGCCGACGGCGGCGAGCAGTGCGAGAAGGGCGAGGCAGGCGAGACCTCCGAAGAATAGATTTTGCGCCAGGCCGCCATGCGGGAGGAAGAGCTGCAGCGCATCGTTGTGGCGAATGAGCAAGGCATTTCCGTTTCCGGCAGGCTCCGTGTTGCGCAGGACGATGGTGAGGGAGGAAAGGCCGTTCAGGAGGGAAGCGGGAATTTCGAAGACGAGCAAACCGCGATTGTCATCCAATGGTTGCGAGAAGATCCGGTTGCCGTCTTGATTGAAGCATTCGAGAACGGCATTGATGGTTTGCGTGCTACCGTAGGATGTGAGATAGCGCAGTTTTCCGTGAATGTTTTTTTGTGGGGCGGTGGCGGAAGGTCCCGGAAGAAAGACGCGCCAATGGCGTTCCATGCCGGGCTCCAAGGGGAGGTGGAGCGGCCCCTTGAGATCGCGCAAGATGGCGGCGCGAACGGCTTCCGGGGAATCGGGCTGTTGTGTCGGAAAGATGGTGGCGTAGAGGCGGTCGGCTTCCTCTTGCACGCAAAGAGGGTCTTGCGGGAGAAGACGCAGGACATTTGTCCGGTCGGAGGAAAGACCGCGCAAGCGCACTTGGACATAGATGCCGCCCAGAACGGCGGACAGCAAGACGGCGTTGAGGAAGACGAGACCGAGCCAGCGCCCGAGGAAGACGCAAAAGGGGCGAGCCGGCGAAGTAGCGGTCAGGATGTAGCGTTTTTCTTCGATATCGCCGGAAATGCCGGCGCATCCGGCCCAGAGCGTGGCGATAGAGAGGAGTGTCACGGCTGATCCGAGCGTCCATGTGAGCAGCATGCGCAGCAGTCCGGCGTCCGTGCCGTCTGTCACGAGATTTTGGGGCAAGACGATGACGGTAACGGCAAGCAGAAACAGGAGCGCTGCCACGAGACGGGAGCGGAGGGGAGCCCGGATACCGAGCAAGATCCCGGCTTGGATGCTGGAAAGGAATCGACTCATGCGTTCGGTTTTTTGGGAGTTGCGTTCGCCTTCCGGATTGCTTCCAGAAAGAAATCTTCCAGCGGCACGGCAGGGCGATCGACCTGGACGCCATGGGGGGCGAAAGGCGCGAGAGCGGCCTTTGCCGCATCGATTTGATCTGGGGCGATTCCATTGGCGGTAAAGCGGCAACAGTCGTTTTGGCGAAGGAGAGAATCGAGGGGGCCATCGGCGTGGAGGCGACCCGAGACGAGGATTAGCACGCGGGTGCAGACGTCGGCGACTTCACCGAGCAGGTGGGACGAAAGGAGAATGGTTTTTCCCTCCTGGCGAAGGGCGCGAATCATTTCTTTGACATCATGGCGACCGATTGGGTCTAGGCCGGACGTCGGTTCGTCGAGGATGACAAGTTCAGGATTGTTGAGAAGGGCCTGGGCAAGTCCGACACGCCGTGCCATTCCTTTGGAGAATTCGCCAATGGCGCGGTTGGCGTCCTTGCGGGCGATGCCGACGCGATCGAGGAGGAGCGGGATCACTTTGCGACGTTTGGCGACGGAGAGTCCGAAGAGGCCACCGTAGTAGTCGAGGGTTTCGCGTGGCGTGAGGAATTTGTGCAGATTGGAGAGTTCGGGCAGGTATCCGATCCGGGCACGGGCCTGCGGGTTGTCCGGTGCAAGGCCGAACAGGCGGACGGATCCGGCGGTGGGGCGCAGGAGACCCAAGAGCATTTTGATGGTCGTGGACTTTCCGGAACCATTGGGGCCGAGCAAGCCAAGCACCTCACCGGGAAAGGCGGAGAAAGAGAGATCGGCGACGGCCTTCACTCTCGGGCGTCTCCAGAAATCGCGGAATGTCTTGCCGAGGTGTTCTGCTTCGAGAACCGGCCGGAGTTCGTCGTGTGGCAAGGAAGGGGTTGAGGCATTCATCGAAAAGAGATTTATTGGATATCCCGGTTGCGGAACAGAATCAGGCCGATGGAGAGCACGGCGGAAGCGTAGAAGAGGGTGTGGAGAGTGGTCAGCAGGAGTCGGCCGGCCGAGAATGCGTAACCGTCGGCGAAGCGATCGACCAGCCAAAATTCCTGGACATTCGGAAGGCATGCGGCGATACAGGCGCCGGGCATTCCGGAGGAGGCGAAACGATCGGCCAGGAATCCGGAGAGCAGCAAGAGAAAAGACAAGGCGGCGGCGGGGGCGGTCTGGAAGCGGACGGACAAGGTCGTCGTGACGGCGCAGAAGATCAGCAGCAGCAAGAGCAAAAGAAAACCAGCCGGAAAGAGGAAGACGTCGATGTTTGGATTCCAGTGAAGGGCGGGGGATCCATCGCGGGCGAACCATCCGAGCAGGGCGAGGGAGGCGAGCGGTTGCAGCAGAGAAAGGGCGGTGAAGAAGGATAGGGCAAAGCGTCGTGATTTCCACGCATGGAAAAGTGCGGCAATGGAGAGGGCGAGGAGGGGGAGCAGCACGGAAACGGCGCCGCAGAGGACGTCGCGCATTTCACCGGCGTTTTGCGCCGTTTCAACGTACGCTTCAGCCGTACGGCTTGCCAGGATTGTGCTCCAGAGGGCATTCCAGGCAAAGACGGCGGCAACGATGCAGGAGCCCAGCCATTTTCCGGCAAGGTATTCGAAGCGGCGAATCGGTTTTGCCAATGCGGTGGCGGCGATCCCGGAGCGCAAATCGGCGGCCAAGGTACAGCCGGATGTGGAAGCGCAGACAAGAATTCCGGAAAACAGGAGAAATGCGAGGCCGCAATCCCGTGCCATCCTCACCGAATCCCCGAAAGTATGCAGTTGCAAAAGCGGCTGGAGCGCGGTCAGTTCCACGCAAGCGAGGGTCAGAAGCAGTGCCATGGGCGACTGCAATCCTTCCAATGCGGTTGATTTTGCGACAGATAACGCTTTCATGTAGCGATGGTAGCATAATCTCCGCAGACCGTCTTCCGGGCCGCACAATTTTCGTTTCTCATCCGGCCATCGTCTGGCCGCCTTGTTTCTGTTCGGGTGGATGGTAGCTCAGTCGAGACGGAGCGCGGCGGCCAATTCGGACCAATCGTTGAAGGTGTAGGTTGCAGGAGAAGGTTCCGTTGCGGAGAATCCGGTTCGCAAGAGCGCGGTTGGAATGCCGGCGGCGGATCCGGCTGCGATATCGGTGTGGATATTGTCGCCGATGGCGAGTGCTTCTTCGGGGGTGATGGCGAGTTGCCGAAGGGCATCGGTGAAGAGGAGAGGAGCGGGCTTTCCGATTAGGGTGGGCGTTATGCCGGTCGCGAATTGCACGGCGGAGACGATGGCGCCGGTTCCTGGGACGGGGCCGTCATCGAGAAGGAGTCGTGCGTCGATATTGGTCGCAACGAACTTGGCGCCCCGGAGAATCAGGCGCATGGCGGTATGGAGTTTTTGGTAGGTAAAAGTCCGGTCGATGGAGACAATCACCCAATCGGTTGCGGTGGCGGAATCGTCGGCGATGACAAGCCCTTGTTCGTGGCAGGCTTGCAGGAGACCGGTTTCGCCGATGACGTAGGCGGAGCCCGAGCGACAGTAGCGGGCGGTGGTTTCGGCGGTTGTGACGACGTCTTCGGTTTCGCATGGAATGCCTTGCGCACGCAACTGGTCGCGCACGACTTCGCGCGGGCGGTTGGAGCGGTTTGTGATAAACAGGCATCGCATGCCGGCCTTTTGTGCGGCGCGGAGCGTTTCGGAGGCGCCGGGAATGGGGGACGAGCCTTTGTAGACGGTTCCATCCAAATCGAGGAGAAGAGCTTTCGTCGGGCGGATCGGTTCGGGATTCATGCGAGAGGGAGGAAAGGCGTTAGGAAAGGAGAATCTGTTGTGCGAGCCAAGCGATGATGACGCCGCCGGCGGCAACGGTCGGCAAGGAGCGGTTCAGACGGGCAAGGAAGAATGCGGCAAGCATACCAACGATGGCGGTGATGGTCGAGACATTGGCAGGGATACCCTCTGCTTCCGTAGCGGAAAAAGCGTCGGGGATAATCATGGCGGCCAGAATCGAGAAAGGCAGGATTTGGATGAAAGCGATGGCGCGCGGATTCCGGATGGGTTTCCGGAAAAGCAGGAAGGGTGTCGCGCGGAGCAGGTATGTCGTTGCACTCATGGCGAGCACCAGCAGAAGTAAATCGCGGGAAGTCATGCGTGATCTCCTTCCGAAGAGGGGGGGGCATCAGAGAATTGCGGTAAATCGGGCGAGAGGGCGGTGCCGATTGCGGCTGCAACGATACCCGAGAGAAGCATGCAGGAAGCACCGGATGGGCGAATGGATGTTGGCAGGAAGTGTAGGAGAATATTGAAGAAAATGGCAAGACAGACGCAGAAAAGAACAGGGCGGGATTGACGTGCGGCGGGTAGAATAATAGCTACGAACATAGCGTAGGGCGCAAGGCGGAGCGGAGCGATTGCCGATGAGGGAAGCAGATGGGCTCCCAGGCCACCGAAGATGGTTCCGCCGAGCCAGCCAAGGAGCGAGCAGATGGTCAATCCGAGGATGTAAGAAAAAGCAAGCGGCTGTTTTTGCAGGAGCGAAACGGCGACGATTTCATCGGTAATGCCCATTGCGATCATGCAGCGTTTCGCAATCCCCGTTCCGGGCGCGATGCGCTGCGAAATGGCCAACGCCATCAAGAGGTAGCGCATATTGAGCGCGAGGCAGGTCAGGACAATGGAAAGGATGCCGGCGTTCCCGTACAATTGGACAAGGACGGTCTGGCCCGTTCCGGAGAAGGTGAGCAACGCGGAAAGCAACTGGGTCCACAAGGGCAGCTGTTTTGCCATCCCGGCGGCTGTTATTGCAAATACAACGGCAAAATAACCGGCAAAAATCGGAAGGGCATCGACAATTCCCTTGCGAAACAGCGGAGGAAACTTCATGGGAAAAAGGAGAGCGGGAAAAGGAACGCCGCACGACAAGCGAGCGAAGGGCTTGCTGCCATGCGGCAAACGCGTTGTTGATTGCAGGGTGTGCGTTCCCCGCATGTGCTTATTGTTTCAATTGCGGGAACAGAATGACATCCCGGATGACCTCGGTTCCGGTGAGCATCATGACCAATCGGTCGATTCCGATACCCATGCCACCGGCGGGCGGCATGCCGTATTCAAGGGCGCGGATAAAATCCTCATCGATTTTTTCCGTATCTTCGCCGGCCTGATGTTCAAAGGCTTCCCGTTGGGCGATGGGGTTGTTCTGTTCGGTGTAGCCCGGGCAGAGTTCGCGTCCGGCGACCACGAATTCGAAAGCATTGGCAACGGAAGGCTGGTCTGGGAGCGTCTTTGCCAATGGAATGTATTCGCGGGGGATGTCGACGACGAAGGTCGGCTGGAACAATGTCCGTTCAATGAGTTTATCGTAGACTTCGTGGGAAAGCTCCAGCATCGACCAGGCGGGATTGACATCCAGACCGGCTTCGGCGGCGCGGGCACGGGCCGTCTCAATCGGCAAATCGAACCAATCTTCGCCCATTTTCTCGCGAATCAGGGCGGGATAGGAAGCTTCGCGGTAGGGGGGCGTAAAATCGATTTCCGCATTACCGTATGGAATTTTGCGGGTACCGAGCACTTCATCGCAAGCATTGGGAATAAAGCCTTCGAGGAGCTCTTTCATTGCCGTACGATCGGCGTATGCCTGATAGAGCTCCATGACGGTGAATTCCGGGTTGTGCGTCCGGTCGAGACCCTCGTTGCGGAAATCGCGTCCGATTTCGAAAATCTTATCGAATCCGCCGACGAGCAAGCGTTTGAGATAGAGTTCGGGGGCGATCCGCATGTACATGGTGCAATCCAGCGCATTGTAGTGCGTTGTGAAAGGACGTGCGGCGGCGCCACCCGGTTGGGGTTGCATCATCGGGGTTTCGACCTCCTGAAAACCGCGATCTTCGAGATAGCGACGGATGGAGCGAACGATGGCGATCCGCTTGTTGAAGCGCTCCCGTGATTCCGGATTGGACATCAAATCGAGATAGCGCATGCGATAGCGGTCTTCCGTATCCTGCAAACCGTGGAATTTTTCAGGCGGTTGGCGCAAGGCTTTGCTGAGGAGTGTCCAGCGGACGACGCGGATGGAGAGTTCCCCGGTACGCGTGACGAAAAGAGGTCCTTCAACGCCGATATGATCACCTAGATCGAGATTTCGCATGGCATCGAATGCCTCGGTCCCCATATTTTTGGCGTTGATGAAGAGTTGAATGCGCCCGGAACCATCTTGCAAATCGCCGAAAACGGTTTTGCCCATATTTCTGCGTCCCATGAAACGGCCTGCGGCAGCGACCTGTTGAGGGGGAATGGTCTCCGGGTCGGCATCAGGGGCGGGCGGTACCCAGCTGGCGCGAATGTCCGCAATGGATCCCGTACGATGGAATGCCTGTCCGAACGGCTGATAGCCAGCGGCCTCGAGTTTGTGCATGTTCTCGATTCGGATGGCGCGATAGTCTGTCGCCTTGTTGCCGGCAGTTTCCTGTTGAAGGGTTGGGGACTCGGTATTCTCGGTATTCATGATTGCCTGAAAGTAAGAAGCACGTGTGTATAGCCTTGAATCGTACCAAAAGCCTTTCTTTCGGGCAAATGCATTGGGTCCGGCACCCTTATCCCGGATAAATGATCCCAGATTTTCAATTTCGCCTAAAAATACAGGCTAAAATTGATTTTCGCTTGTCAAAAAGAAATGGTGAGACTTTTTTCGGATTCCGCCATAATGACGGCTCTCAACGCCCGAAAGGAGCACCGCACGGGTTTATTTGTTTCACGCAGAGAGCGGCGAGCCGTCACGGGGCCGGGAGACCCGGCGGCCGATTGCGAGTGAGCGGGGATGGGGTAGACAGGATTTACAGGATGGACGGGATTGCACCGGCGAGGAAAAGCCAGAGAACGCAGAGCCATTGCGCACGCATCATTCCGCACGGGCATTACCCTGCGGGGCGAGTCGGGAGGCTCGGCGGCAGAGATATCGCGCCCTATCGCGGCGGGAATGCAAGGGAAGGATGGTGCGCAGCCATGGTGCGCGGAAGGGCGATCGTGGGGAATAAGGATGGAAAAAGAAAAGACACCAATCGCGGAGCGGTTGGTGTCTGATAGGGAAAAGGGGGCTGTCGATTAGGCAAGCGTGCCCATGACGGTTCCGAAAGCGCAAGAGGCGTTGGCCTCGTCGGTATCGATGTGCATGGCGAGCGCGTATTTGTCGCTTACACGGATCAGGACGTCATGGAAGACAGTGGCGCGTGGGGAGGTCTCGAGTTTGACGGAGACGAGTTGGCCATCGGCGACACCGAAGCGGGCGGCATCGGCGGTTGTCATGTGAATATGGCGCTTGGCGATGATGCAGCCTTGGGCAACATCGAGTTCACCATGTGGGCCGACGAGTTTGATGCCGGGGGTTCCGGCGACATCGCCGGAGTCGCGGACGGGCACGTTTTTGAGTCCGAGCGTACGGGCATCGGTGAAGGAGAGCTCGATTTGGACGTCTTTGCGGACGGGGCCGAGGACGCTGACCATTAATTCGCCCTTGGGGCCGACGAGCTTGATTTTCTCATTGGCGCAGGCGAACTGGCCAGGCTGGGAGAGAGCCTTTTTGGATTCGAGCTTGGCGCCGGGACCATAGAGGGCTTCGACAGCGGCATCGGTCAGATGGATATGGCGGGCGGATGTTTCAACGATAAATTGTTCCGACATGGAAATGTTTCGAGATTAGGGGTGAAAACGAAAGAAAGAAGTGGGGGTCAGCAGCCCTTTGTGACGACCTGGTACGTTTCGCGTGCAATCATGAGCTCTTCATCGGTCGGCATGACGATGGCCTTGACGCGGGATTCGGGCTTGGAGAGCAAGCCGGTGCCGCGCAGCGTGCGATTGGCCTCGGCATCGTAATCGACGCCGATGCAGCCCAAGCGGGAGACGACGCGATCGCGGGCCTGCCAGGAGTTTTCGCCGATGCCGCCGGTAAAGACGATGGCATCTGCGCCGTCGATCAATGTGAAGTAGGCGCCAATGTATTGGATGATGCGATGGGCCCACATATCGAGTGCCAGTTGGGCGCCATGATATCCGGCTTCGGCGTTCTTGATGATATCGCGCATATCGTTCGAGTTGATGCCGCCGACACCGAGCAGACCAGACTTTTTGTTGAGGAGATTGTCGATTTCATCGGCTGTCATACCCTTGCGGACGAGTTCGAGAACGATTGCCGGATCGATATCTCCGGAGCGGGTTCCCATGACGACGCCGGCGAGCGGGGTAAGGCCCATGGTTGTATCCAGGACCTTGCCGTTCTTGATGGCGGCGAGGGAGGAGCCGTTTCCGAGATGGCAAGTGACAAGGTTCACTTGATCGACGGGTTTTCCGAGGTATTCTGCCGTTGCCACCGTGATGTAGTGGTGGCTTGTGCCATGGAAACCGTATTTCCGGAAGCCGTACTTGTGGTAGAACTCTTCGGGAATGGCGTAGTGGGAGGCGTAGTCGGGCATCGACTGGTGGAATGCGGTATCGAAGACACCGACATTCGGCACGCCGGGGAATGTCTTTTCACAAGCTTCGATGCCACCGATATTCGGCGGCATGTGGAGGGGGCCGAAGGGAATCAGTTCGCGCACCTTCTCGAGCGTTTCGGGCGTCATCAAGGTTGCTTCCTTGAAGATTTCGGCACCATGCAGGACACGGTGGCCGATGGCATCGATTTCGCGCAAGGATTTGATGACGCCCTTTTCGGGATCGGTCAGCGCCTTGCAGACGAGTTGGATGGCATCGGAGTGGTTCCGGGCGATGACAGGGGTCTCGGTCTTCGGCTCGTCGCCACGACGATATACCATATTGGCCGAACCATAGCCGATTCGTTCAACGACGCCATTTGCGAGGCGCTTTTCGCCGGAGATTTTATAAAGGGTGAATTTGAGCGAGGAGGAGCCCGCATTCAGGACGAGAATCGTTTCAATATGGCAAGACATGGTGATGGAAACAAAAACAGATGGACGAAAGAAAAAAGGGGGGGATGAAAACGGGGGACGAGTCGCCTAGAAAGGCATTGGCGGAAGTTTTCCGCCGTTTGCCAACATGCGTTCGTGCCAAGTTTTGGGGAAATGGTTGCGATACCAGTTTTCGACCGATTCCTCCACGTCGCAAGGCGGGGCGACCCAGTTGTCGACAGGAGCCGGTTTATCGTTGAAAATATAGCCAAACAAGGCACTTTGGCGACGAAGGACGGCGTGTTGGTACGGCGTGATTTTGGAAGCGTTGAAATCTTCCCACATATAGCAATGCCGGCTCAATTCCCAGAATTCTTTTTCGGCTTCTTCTCGGGTCATGGCAATTGTTAGGATGGACGGATGTAGTGAGCGATGATTGTATTTCGATTTTGGGGAATCATAATCCTTTTCCCCGTTTGATTCAACCAATTGCGATTTCACACCCTTATCCCGGAATAATCCTGTGGCTTCCAGAAGTAAACTTGGTTTTAGTAGTAGTTTACCCCCTATAA
>JBJEVW010000175.1:0-3061 GCA_051884735.1 Kiritimatiellia bacterium
TCGGGCCTCCCGACTGGCTGTCGGGCCTCCCGACTGGCTGTCGGGCCTCCCGACTCGGGACGCCCGACAGGCTTGCCACCGAAGACCGGCATCCAAAAGAACAGAAAGCCGGAACCATGAAGGCTCCGGCTTTCCGATGAAACCCCAAATGGAACTTGGATAACGCTGGATTTAGGCGTTCTGCGCTTTCTTCTCGGCAAGCTCGCGCATCGCTTCGCGACGGGAGAGCTTGATACGTCCGCGCTCGTCAACGGCAATGCACTTGACCCACATCTTGTCGCCGACTTTGCAGACGGTATCGACAGACGGAATCCGTTTGTCGGAGAGTTCGGAAATGTGGCAAAGACCATCAATGCCGGGAAGAATTTCGACAAATGCGCCAAACTCCTTCACGCCCGTAACCGTTCCCTCGTAAAGCATTCCTTCTTCAGGCTCGGCCGTGCACTTGTTGATTTCGCGAAGTGCAATATCCATTGCGGCCTTCGTAGTGGCATAGATGGATACCTTGCCGGAATCGTCTTCCGCAATGTCAATCTGCGCACCGGAAAGCGCCGTAATGGCACGGATGTTCTTGCCGCCGGGACCAATGAGGGCGCCGATCTTTTCCGGATTGATCTGAATCGTCTTGATGCGCGGCGCATTCGGAGAAAGTTCCGCACGGGGAGCCGGCAGAATCGATTCGATGAAATCGAGAATCTTCATGCGGGCGACGCGATCGCGCTCAATCGCCTGCTCCACGAGATCCCAAGTCAAGCCACGAATCTTGAGATCGACCTGGAAGCCGGTAATGCCGTCGCGCGTGCCGCCGATCTTGAAGTCCATGTCGCCGCAGTGATCTTCCGCACCGAGGATATCCGTGACGAGGATTGCCTTGGATTCGTCGGGCGTCGTGAACAAGCCGCAGGAAATGCCGGCAACCGGTTTGCGGATTGGGACACCCGCGTCCATCATGGCAAGCGTACCGACGCAGATGGAGGCCATCGAAGAGGATCCATTCGAGCCCATGATCTCGGAAACGAGGCGGACCGCATATTCGTAGTTTTCGGGAACCACAGGCGCAAGAGCGCGCTCGGCAAGGTTACCATGCCCAATTTCGCGGCGGCCCGTCGTTCCGAGGCGGCCGACTTCGCCCGTGCAATAGGGCGGGAAGTTGTAATGGAGGAAGAAATTCTTCGAAACCTGTCCGCCGGTGATGGCATCGATTTCCTGTGCATCTTTTGTGGTGCCAAGCGTGCAAATGCCGAGCGATTGCGTTTCGCCGCGGGAGAAAATCGCAGAGCCATGGACGGAAGGCAGAACGCCAACCTGCGCGTACAGCGGACGGATATCATCGAATCCGCGGCCGTCGATGCGCTTGCCGCGCTCGAGGACATTCTTGCGGACCAGCTCGATTTCAAGCTCATCGAACATGGCGCGGAACTCTTCATCGGTCATTTCGGGGAACTGCGCCAGCAACGCGGCTTTGATCGTTGCCTGCACCTCCCCGACCTTCGCTTCCCGATCCTTCTTGCCGGGAACCAACAGCGCCTCCGACAACTCGCCGGCACCCGCTGCACGGGCCGCATCCAGCAAATCGATCCGGCAATTGGAACCATCCGCGATTTCTTTGCGGGCCTTGCCCAGCTTTTCACGGAGCTCGTGCTGAATTGCAACAATGCGTGTGACCGTTTCTTGGCCAAACTTCAACGCCGCCAGAAAATCCGCTTCGGGAATTTCCTTGGCGCCGCCTTCCATCATCAAAAAGCGATCCTGCGTGCCGGAATAGAGAAGATCCAAATCGCCTTCCTGGCGCTGCGCCTGGGTCGGGTTGATGATGAACTGTCCATTGACACGACCGACACGAACGGCACCAATCGGGCCCATGAAGGGAATTTCGGAAATGTGCAACGCAGCGGAGGCCGCAATGCAGGAGAGAAAATCAGGCTCATGGACGCCATCGCACGCGAGTAGCGTGTTGTTGACCTGGACATCGTTCCGGTAGCCATCCGGGAAAAGAGGCCGAATCGGGCGGTCCGTCAACCGGGCCGTGAGAATCTCCTTCTCGGAGGGACGGGATTCGCGCTTGAAAAAGCCGCCCGGAAAACGCCCGCAGGCATAGAACTTCTCGCGATATTCGACCTGCAGCGGGAAATAGTCGATTCCCTCGCGCGGCGTTGCCGTGCAGGTGACAGCGGAAAAAACGACATTGTCGCCGAGACGGACGGTTACGGCTCCGGCGGCCTGTTTGGCCAAAAGTCCGGTTTCGATCGTAAGCGTCTGTCCGCCGACTTCGGTAGAGACGGAAATGGTATCGTTCATGCTTTTCATAGCCCTGTTTTCAACCGACGGAAAAATCAGACGCGCCCCCCAGTTGGACGAATCCAATTGGTAGACGCGCCTTCATCCGACAGATTAAACAGGATGCTCTTCTATTGGATGGTGGATGGTTGGGGAGACAGAATGCGGAGACTACCGACGGAGGCCCAGCTCCTTGACGAGGGCGAGGTAGCGAGGTGTTGCCGTGCGCTTGAGATAGTCAAGCAAGGTACGGCGGTTGTTCACCATCTTGATGAGACCACGACGGGAATTGTGGTCATGCGTATTGGCCTTGAGATGTTCCGTGAGATGCTCAATGCGCTTGGTGAGGACAGCAATCTGCACATCGCAAGATCCGGTGTCCTTCTCGTGCATCTGGAACTGTTTGCGGACAGGCTGGAGATCGACTTGGCTCATTGTTATGTAAGCTTTGATTCTAATCGTTTGAGGTTAATGATGCCGAAGGATAGCAAAAACGGATTTTGCAGGCAAGAGCAAAATTGCACCAGGTTTTCCCTCCCCCATTTTTTTGTACAAGCCTTCGCCGCATCTGGTGACCACCCACGGATTGTCTTGAATGTTTCTATGCTTCTGACTACAGCGCTAACATCCTTTGCTCGAGGAATCCGTCTGGAGATGACTTCTTTCGTGGTCGCCCCGTAATGTATTTGTACACACCCTCTCTCAGAAGAACTCTACTTGCCGAAAGCAAAGATTCTGCTCTTCTGGTTAATGTCACGGCATTGCCACGGGTCTTTTTGACGGA
>JBJEVW010000176.1:0-12619 GCA_051884735.1 Kiritimatiellia bacterium
AACGAGTCTATAGCAGCATCATTTCTGATGTCAATCAAAAGTTCACCTTAGTCCTCCCGAGCGGCTCGCCACCCACGCACCCCGTGGCGGATCCTAGAGACAAAGTTGATAGGAAGAAAGCGACATGGGAGCCAGCTGCAACGGCAGCAACGCGACCCCGTCCTTGACCGTGCAACGAACCGTTTTTCCGCTCACCAAATCCTTGAGTGAAACGGTCGTTGATGTTGTCGAAACCGGCAAACGAACCGTTGTCTGCTGCCGCCCATATCCCTTGTAGCCGATTCCAAAATAGACTGCTCCATTTTCGCCTTCATACCGGCGAACCCGCAAGTCTGGCTGCCTTTCCTGCGGAACCACCTGCCCCTTGATGGCAGGGAGTGCGAGAAACGCCTGGGCAAATCTGCGATGCGCATCGGCAAAACCACGCCCAAATGTGTAAACGGTAAAGTTGAGCGTATGCGGGTCGGCGTGGAACCACGAGAGCAATTCCAGCGACATCGCAAAATCCGGACCTCCGGGAATGATCATGTTTCCTTCGTATTTCGGATTGATCACACGAGAGCCGATTTCATCATACGAAACCATGTGACTGACCGCTACGCCGTCTGCCGTCCGGAAATAGTTGAAGTATTCCGGCAATTCCGCATAGCATTTGTAGCTGACCGGAGCAAACAATTCAATGCCAGGAATATCCCGGTACAACTCCGGACGCAACCCGAGATCGGGCGAATTGATTCCATTGAAAGCGCGTCCGAAATTGCCCGTATGCAATACGTGAATATAATCCTCCGCCGTGAGCGATTTGCGGATTTTGCGTTCCTTCTCGTAGGTGGCGCGCCCGCCCTCGGGTCCCGGTTTTACGACCTTCGACACAAATGCCCAGGCCGTAAGATCCGGCTCGACAATCCCAAACTTGTCTGCATCCCAATTAAAGTAGTATAGCCGCAAATCAGGCCGCAACTTGCGCAAATACTCGACAATCGTGCGGTGGAAACCGGCACGCTTCCGGTGCCACCAGTCATCGTATGCCGCCTTCCCTTCGCCGGTCACCCAAGCGCTCCACTGTTCGTAGCGCCCGCCGGGAAGATGGGTACCCGTCTCCTCGGAAAACCGCCGGATGTCCGCTTCGCCGTAACTGATGGGTACGCGATTGCAACGCACACGCCAATGCACCCCCTTGAGCTGCGGGTTGTCCGCAAGATACGGCAAAAGCAGGTTGTCAAGCGTGCGCCGCAAATCCTCCCATGCCGCCGGATGCAAGAGATTCGTGCACCAACGCTCGAACCGGTTCGGCTTGGCGGGTTTGCCCGTCGAATCGATAGCACGGGCTTCATCCGGCAACAGACGAGACCCGCCCCACTCGATACGCGGAATGTAATCGATTCCCATTTTCTTCGTTGCCGCTAGATACCGCTCATGTTGCGATGGCCGTTCGGGATAAGGCGCGCGCGCTTTCTCCCCCTCTTTTCCGTCAATATGGGCCCAGTAGTCCCGCGGATCGATCTGAACCGTGTCGTAGCCGTCCAGCGGTTTTGCGTAGTTGGCGAAACTCCACTTCAGCATAATGGGCGAAATCGCCGAATACCCCATCAGCTTGGCATAGCCAATCAAATCCTCGGGATCATGATCGGCCTGCCGCTCCCAATCCAAGGCCAGCGTCCGTTGCGGCAATCCTTCCGGCTTGCGAATCACCGGCGCATTCTTCTCCACATCCATCTCGTACAGCCGGATCGATGCAACGGCGGGTCCTCCATCCCACATCGCATAGTACATTCCAGGCCGGAGTTTATTCATGAAATAGACCCAAAAACCATGCTCCGAAGAGGCGCTTCCCGTACCGCCAGAGCCAACCGTCTTGCCGTCCATCGCAACAATCGTATCGAACCATTCGTAGCGTCCGCTCAAAGGCCAATCGTCATAAACGTCTCCCGCCCCGACACCGCTTTTCCAACCGACGTCACTGTAATTCTGCCCGACTTGAATCTCGATGGGGCAAAACCGCGGCTTGTCTTCCGGATATTCCACCCGCAAGAGATAATGCCCGTTCGTCTTGAGTTTGCCGCGTCCGACCCGATACGCAAACCATCCATAGTCGCCCGTCCGCACGTTCTTTCCGAGAATCTTCTCCGTCTTCGAGCGATAATAGGCCCCCGGCGTGAAATGCGCCGCGCGATTGTCATACCCTCCTTGCAAAAAAGGATGCTCTTCTTTCTCCCAAGGCGTCGAACAATCAATCACGTCGACCAGCCGCAACCTTCCATACGGCGTCTCTTCGTATCTTTCCGGAAGCGGCGCCAACTTCCGGTTGTCGCGCGCATCGAAATTCAGCGTTTCAAATACGCGCGCAGATGCATAAAGCGGATTCTTTTCCGCATCGAATACCGTAAACCGGATGCGGAACCTTCCGCTGAAATACACCCCTTCGGACGCTTCGCCTGAAAAAATCGCCAAAAAGCCTGCCGACCCCGGCGTGGCGCATACCTGCGCTTCTCCTTGACCAAGGCAAACGCCCTGCATATCTTCTGCGATATACGCCGCGTTTTTCGCTCTGCCTTCCTCCAGGAGTTCCTTGGGAAAGCGCACTTTGACCGAAAACCTTTCGCCGCAAATGGCATTGCTGAGGTCGAATGCCTCGCACGGGACGCCCTCCCCATCCGTGCCGGCCGCGGAAAAGAGCGGCTCGTATGGATCCATCTCAAGAGAAAACGTCCCCCGCGCAAGCCCGCTCTTGTTCCCGATAAAGGTCAGATTCCCACCCCATACGCGAACCGCCAGCAAATTCGGCGAATCCGTCTTTACGCAAGATGCCGGAATCCGGTATTCCCGGGCAATCCGGTTCTTGTATTTGTACTCGCCCGAAAGTCCTCCAATGCGGACGCCATTGAACCAGACTTCGTCATCGGACGCCAATTCGCCTAGGCGCAGTTTCAGCGTCTTTCCTTTTGCCGCTTCCGGCAAGACGACCCATCCGCGATACCATCCCCAGCCAAAATGGTCGATTCCCTGATTTTCCCAGGAATCGCCCGACTGAAGCGTCTGCCAGTCCGCTTCGGAAGTCGCCGGATCAAACCACCGCCCGCTCATTCCTTCTTCTCCCGGATCCGTCCGGAAGTGCCAATTTCCTCTCAAGGAAATCGCCAGGGAACGCCGCGCCCACATCGCATCCGTGTAGGGCAACCGAACCGCTTGCAAATCCGAAAACTCGACCCGGGCCGCCGGTTCGCCTTCAACCGACCGGAAGCCGATGCCGGCTATGGGCGAAAAGGTCCGTAACCCAAAAGCCTCCATCGGCAAAACCACCCATTTCCACTCCCCCGGATCTGCGGAAAAGCCGGCCTGATACGTTCCCGCCGTCTTTCCGCGTTGCAACAAATGCACCGTCAGCCGGACAAACCGGTCCGCTTTGCATCGGAACATGATATGCGTCGCCCGGTTGCGCGCCCAATTCGCTCCGGCCGCTTGCGCCCCGCCCGGTAGCAACATGCGCACCGTCGTGAAGGCCGGTTGCAATTCGCCCGTCTGCAAACAAAACGCATACCCGCTTTTCGTCCCTTTCTCCGGCCGTATCTCGAACGGCACTTCTTTTGCCCCCTTCTTGGGGAGTTCCACATTCCATAACGGGTGATTCGCTTCATCCAGACAGGGAATCGGAAGCGACACCCGTTCCACCGCCTTGATGGGCGCATCGGCTTTCCAATCCATCGACTCCTTCGCACCGAACACCTGCCGCGTCTGGACGGTGTAGGCGGCCCCATCAAGCGACGCGGAAACGGTCAACACAGAAGCGATAAGGCAAATAGAAACAGAAGATTGCATGACTTGATCTGATTTTGACAAAACGCGGTAGAAAATTGTTCCTTGGCGCAAGAACTACGGAAGAAGGTGAAGCGTCCCCATGCGGGCAGGCGAATTGTGCGGATTGCCGAGAAGCACGGGAACCCAACTCTGCTGGATGAATGTCCGCCCGCCATCCTCCGCCGGCTCGTGATCGTAACGGACAAAATTCGCGCGGATCGTCTCTCCGGCCGAAAACGATTTCCCGCCTTTCCGCTTTACAATGTCCGGAGCCGGAATCGCCAACTCGGCACACCACCCGTTCTCCGTGCGCCCGGCCGCCGTCTCCAGCCCCTTCATGCTCCATTCCGGGAAACTCCACCGCTGCGTGGCTATCAGATGCGGGAGAATGCGACCGTCCTCGCCACTCTCCACCTCGCAACTGTAGACAAACAAGTTGTCGAAATGCGCACCCGTCGGACTGACTTGCAACTCGATGAACTGCCGCCCGTCGCCAACCCCGTCCAAAAAAACTTCGCACACATCTTCTTTGTACAGTTCGACATCGTTTCCCAGCGTTCCCGTGCAGTACACGTCCGAATCCTCGCATTCAAAAGCGACATACAGAAACGCCGGCGACCACAACAGACGCACCCGTGTCTTTTTCCCCGCAAGAGACGTCCCGCAAGCATTAGTGGCGGGCTGAAAACCTTCCAGAATGGCCGCATCGCGCCACTCGTCCTCCGAAAGCACCCCGTCAACCTTCGGCAAAACGCTTGCCCGGTGCACCGCTTGTGTCGGAAGCAATGCCTCCCCACAACTCGCACCCGCAGAAAACAGGAACAAAACCAAAATCAACGCCAATCGGCTCATACGAAACAGGTCTTTCGAAAACAAGTCTAGTAAATCACACAGATGCTCCCGATGGGAACTCCATCCAACACCTGCAATTCCCCCACCCCATCGAAAAGCGACGATTCATACTGAACACCACTGCCAATGGCACCATAAATGCCTTTGACCTGCAGCTGATTGTTGACCGTCAGCGTCTGAACCTGCCAGACGCCCTCCAACGGCAGCGAAACAACCGCTTGAGCAACTTCATTGCTCTCGCAGACGAGATTTGCGGCGGAAGAAATACAAGCTTCCGCCCCAAAAACCGCACATCCTCCCGCCAAAATGGTCAAATCTCCCGTGCCAAAGGCTTCCGCCGACGTCGCATTGACCCTTCCTTCTTCAATGACAAGGCCACCGGTAAATTCGTTCGGCTTCGAAAGGGTCAACGGCCCCTGTCCAATCTTGCGCAATCCGCCGTTGCCCGAAATGCTACCCGAAAAAAGAACGTCGCCTGTCTCGAGTTTCTCGCTCATCAAAACCAAATCCCCGCCCAACGAAATGTTCCCGGAATAGGTCGTTACAAGCTCGTTCGTAATGTTCGCCCCCAAAAGCAACGTGCCGTCCGCATCTGCAGCCACTTCAATCGGATTGGGCGTTACCGACCGTGTTCCAATCGAAATGATAGCAGCATCTCCACCGCCCAACTTGCCAAGGTGAATGGTATTCGTTTTGTTTCCAAACGCAGAGTTGTTGAACATGAACGTGCCACTCTCAACCCAAACCTCGCCAAGGAACGAATTGGAACCCACTAATCGGATGGAACTTGTTGAATATCCTTTCTCAATATTGCGAATAAACAAATTTCCCGCTCCCGAAATCGATGCAGATATGTTGATGGAATAAGTTCCCGTCGAACTTCCGACATTCTCCAGAAGCAAATCGTCTTGCAAAACAATACTGCCCGAACTGATGCTCAACCGTCCATTACGGTGCGTAGCTTCGTTGCGGAAGACGACCGGCTCGGGGCCATCGCCGTCTCGATCCAACGTGAGAACCACCGTCGAAAGCTTGATCTGCCGGTCATTGTCCGAATTGCCGCTGTACACGACCAACCCGAGCGTTATATCTTCCACAAGCGTCGAGTTTCCCTTTGTCGAAAAATACGCTTCCGCGCCTTGCCCATTCGGAATCCCCGTCCCGTTCCAGCCGGGATCCTCATTCGAATCCCAGTCGGCAGATTGTCCAGACCATGTCGATGCCCCCGCAATCGGTACCACAAACAGAAGGAGAGAAAAAAAGCTTATCGTTTTCATGGTCATTCGTGTCTGAAAAAAGAGAGTGGCAAGTCGTTGAATATTTGTAAAGCCGAAACGAAACATTTCTTCCTTTGTATATGTTTTCTTTTCCGTTTTCAATCTGAAAGAAAATGAAACAAACTTTCCAAATTTTGGCCTAATTCCCTCGTATCCAGAACATTGTGTGCGTCTTGCCCGCCACGGCTCCCGTCCGCGGCATGTGCGCGCCACTTGCCCTTCGGCTGTCGGGCCTCCCGACCCGAACTTTGTGTGCATCTTGCCCGCCACGGCCCCCGTCCGCGGCATGTGCGCGGCATAGCCGCGCACCGAGCCCCCACTTTCCCTCCGCTCTGTATTTCAATAGAATAGACGCCATTGATTCCCTTTTTCCAACTTGGCTTTCCTTTTTCCGGGAACCGCCGATTTCCGTAAGCAGGCTCCTCGTGGCATACGCATTCATGGACATCCTTCCGTATCAACTTCCGGCATTTCGGGCAAATCTCCATGCGCACTCCTCGTGCTCGGATGGAGCTTGCTCGCCGGAGGAACTGAAAGCATTCTATTTGTCCAAGGGAATCTCCATCGTTGCCTTCACCGAGCATGAAATCATCCGGGCGCAAAACCACCTTACCGAGCCCGGGGTTTTTACGGCACTCGTCGGTTACGAACTCGGTTTTAACGACGTTCTTCGCATCAATTCCGCGCAATACCCCATTATCCATTTGAATCTTCTTGCCAAACATCCGGATCTCCGTACACATGTTAATTTTCGCCCGGAATGGTGCTGGGGAACCCCGCAACACTGGCGTAGCCAAGCCGTCCACAATGGAATCGTGCGCGGACGGACCGCCGACGCCCAAACCATCAATGACACCATTGCCGATGCCAACCATCTCGGCTTTCTCGTGACGCTCAACCATCCCGCCTGGTCGCTTATCCCGGAATCGCTCCTCCACGAATTGCGGGGACTTTGGGGATTCGAAATCTACAATACCTCCGCAACCGTCAACGGTGGAAGCACCGATGCCTCTTTTCTATACGACTCCATCCTGCGTGCCGGACAGTCTACCCCATTCTCGATCGCAGCCGATGACACGCATCTGCCTCTCCCATCCTCTCATCCGCGTTGCGATCGGGCCCGTGCCTGGATTACAATCTTTGCGCTGAATCTAGAATACGCCTCCGTTATCGATGCGCTCGAACAAGGTCACTTTTACGCATCGACAGGTCCCCAAATCTCTCGCTTGCAGAAGGAAAAGACCTTCTTCCGGCTGGAATGCTCGCCCGTTCGCTCCGTTTACCTCCGCAGCGCCGGCCGTCGCGTATCCTCCGTTCTGGCACCGCCGGAAGGCCCGCTTCTCACCTCCGTCATAATCCCCATCAAACCAACCATGTCCGGCCCCTTGCGCCTCATTTTGACCGCACCGGACGGAACGCAAGCCTGGACAAATCCGATTCCCCTGTGAAACCCCCAATTTCCACAACCACATCCACTAAACCGACCGCTATGAAATTCAACCGCTACGGGAAGTCCTACCAACTCGTCCTCCAAAACGCCAATGATCTCAAGGAACTCTTGACGATTGATGAATCGCACTGGGCGGCCACCTCAGCCCCGGTCTCCGCATTCCGGGAAGATGCCGCTTTTCTGCAATACTTGGACGCGGATAAGAATGGACGGATCATGACTACCGAGGTGCAAAACGCCATCCGCTGGCTTCTGGATCTGCTGGTGGACTCCTCGACCATCGGCTCGTCAACCGACGAAATCGAACTCGCCAATATCCGCGCCGACGCTCCAGGCGGACAGGCTCTCTTGACAACCGCCAACTACGTCAATGAACAGGCAAATCCCAACGGAAAATCCGTCCGTCTCGCCGATGTCCGGGCATCCATGGCTTGCCTTCGTTCCAAACCTTTGAACGGCGACGGCATCCTTGTCCCCGAAGCCGCTGAAACCGACACCCTCCGCGCCTATGTCATGGCCGCCATTGCGGCAACCGGAGGTTCCCCCGACATCTCCGGAAAGCAAGGCGTATCCTCCGATCAGCTCCACGCTTTCGCCACCGCCATTCGCGATTTCCTCGAATGGAAGGATCGCGGCCTTCCCGATAACGCGCAGACGATGCCGTTCGGCGCCGAAACGCCGGCTCTTTATGCCGCATTCGCCAAAAATGCCGCCGAAATCGACCGCTTTTTCTTCCTCGCCGGATTCGAGCGTTTTGCTCCCGATCAAGCCGCAAAATTCCTCGCCGCCGATGCTTCCGCAGCAGATCCGGACGCCGCCTTGGCCGCCGCTCCAATCGCCCGTATCCTCCCGGATGGACGCCTCCCGCTGACCGGCGAGCTGGTCAATCCCATGTCAAGCGATATGCTCTCTTCTCTTCGCAATGGACTCTTCACACGTGTCCTTGGGAAAACGCCGGACGCCATCTCCAAAGACGAATGGACTGCCGTACGCAACGCCCTCGCGCCTTACGCAAAATACCTTGCCGAGAAAAAGGGCGCCATCGTCGAATCCTTTGCCGAAGCCGATCTTCGTGCATGGAAAGACTCCGATTTTGACGCCCAAAGCGATGCGCTTCAGACGCAAGACCGCATCGTCTCCGACCGCGTTGCCGCCTTCGCCGACTTGGAACGACTTCTCCTTTTCCACCGCCGGCTTCCCCGTTTCGTCAACAACTTCGTCAGCCTTCCGGAATTCTACGATCCGAAGCAGGTCGCACTCTTTGAACGCGGTCGCCTCCTCATAGACGGTCGCTGGTTCAATTTCTGCATGGAAGTGCCCGATGCCGCCGCACACGCGAAAGTCGCAAAGGCTGCAGGCATCTTTACGATCTACGCAAAAATCACGCCGCCGGATGGTCCGGCCTTCACCGTCATCTCCCCCGCTACAACCGGAACCCGGGGAAATCTCGAGGTCGGAAAACGGGGCGTTTTCTTCAACCTTCAAGGCGTCGAATACGATGAGGTCGTTGTTTCCATCATCGAAAATCCCATTTCGCTGGCGGAGGCCGTCCTCGCACCCTTCAAAAATATCGCCAATATGGTGATGGGGAAAATCGAATCCTTGTCCCAACAGGCTCAGTCCTCCATCGAAAAGTCCGCCGAACTCGCGACAAACGACGCCCTCAGCGGCAAGCCCGTCGCAAAGCCGGCTCCGGCCGCGCCGGCACAAAATTTCGGCTCGCTCTTCATGGGAATCTCCGTTTCCGTCGCAGCTTTGAGCTCTGGCTTCGCATTCTTCGCAAAGAACTTTGCAGCCATGTCGGTCCGTGCCCGCTTTGGAACCGCGATCGCCGCCATCCTCATCGTCTTGGGCCCCATTCTCCTCGCCGGTATCGTCAAACTGATGCGGCAGAATATTGGTCCCCTCCTCGAAGGAGCCGGCTGGAGTATCAATAAGCCAATGGGGCTGACAACTTCTCTGCGCCGTCAACTGACCCAAAAGCCTTTCTATCCAAAGGATGCCGAAGGAACCCCTGTCCGCCGCTTCTGTAACTTTCTGCTGCTTCTCATCAATCTGATTCTGCTGGCAGGTATCATCCGGACCTTTATCCGGCTCTTCGCCTAACCCTCCCTCCGCGAAGGTGCCATACCTCCACGCGCTCATACAAAAAACTGCCGAGCGAGGCATCCCTCGCACGGCAGTTTTCTTTTTCTCCCGGACGCTGCGGCAAATACCGCCTTCCGGATCGATGGATCGCGCCCTTACTTCTTGAGCGATGCGCCAATCGAGGCATTGCCGACCAGCATCGAGTAGCGACGAAGCCAGCCGCCAAACGCGCGCGGCTTCCACTCGGGTAGCTCCGCACGGCGCTTGACCAATTCTTCATCGCTCAAACGATGGTTCAAGGTGCGCGCCTCAACGTCAATGTCGATGATGTCGCCATCGCGCAACAACCCGATGTCGCCTCCTTCCGCCGCTTCCGGCGAAACATGCCCGATGCACGCTCCATGCGTTGCACCGGAAAAGCGTCCATCCGTAATCAAAGCGACTGATTCGCCCAAACCGGCTCCAATGATGTAGGCTGTCGGCGCCAGCATTTCCTGCATTCCGGGGCCTCCTTTCGGACCTTCATAGCGAATGACGACAACATGCCCGGGCTTGACCTTTCCGCCAAGAATGCCCGCACAGGCTTCCTCTTGAGAATCAAAGCAAATCGCCTTGCCGGAAAACTTCATCATCGAAGCGTAGACACCCGCTTTCTTGACAACCGAACCTTGACGCGCCAGATTGCCAAACAGAACGGCAAGGCCGCCATCCTTCGAGTAAACCGATTCGGGCGGACGAATCACCGACGTATCGCGGACTTCCGCCCCGGCAATCACTTCGCCTAGCGTCTTGCCGCTCACCGTCGGCGTATCCAAATGGAGCAATCCGGGATACGCGGAAATGTACTTGAGAATACCGGAAACTCCTCCGGCACGATGGACGTCTTCCATGTGGATGGAGCAGCTGGGCGCCACTTTGCAGATGTTCGGCGTCCGGCGCGAAAGCGCATCGATGCGCTCGAGGCCATAGTTCAAATCGGCTTCACGGGCAATTGCCAACGTGTGCAGAACTGTATTCGTGGAGCCGCCCATCGCCATGTCAAGGACAAAGGTATTGTCAATGCTCTTCTCGGTCACGATTTCGCGCGGAGTCGGTCCGCCGGCTTTTGCCATTTCGACAATGCGGCACGCCGCCGTCTTCCAAAGCTCAATGCGCTCCGGAGAGACCGCCGGAATGCTGCCGTTGCCGGGCAACGCGAGACCAATCGCCTCGCAAAGGCAGTTCATCGAGTTGGCCGTAAACATGCCGGAACAAGAGCCGCACCCCGGGCAGGCATGCTGCTCAATGCGCTCCAAATCCTCCTCGCCAATCTTGCCGACCTTGTAGGCGGATACCGCTTCGTAAGTGGAATTGTAGTCAAGCACTTTTCCAGTCTTCGGATCCTTGCCTGCCATCATCGGCCCGCCGGAACAGAAGATGGCCGGAACATTCGCCCGAATAGCCCCCAAAATCATACCGGGAACAATCTTGTCACAGCTGGGAATGCAAATGAGCGCGTCAAACTTGTGGGCCGCCACTTCCGTCTCCACGCAGTCCGCAATCAACTCGCGGCTCGGAAGCGAATACTTCATGCCCGTATGTGCCATGGCCAAACCATCGCACACGCCAATCGTGTTGAACTGGAACGGAACTCCGCCGGCATCCCGGATCGCTTGCTCGATCAACTCGCCGACTTTGTTCAAGTGGTGATGGCCGGGAATGATCTCGACATACGAGTTGCAAACGCCGATGAACGGTTTTCCGAAATCTTCTTTCTTGAGTCCGTCTGCATAGAGAAGACTGCGGTGAGGTGCCCGCTCAAATCCTTTTTTGATGGTATCGCTATTCATGAATGCTCAAAAATATTGTGTCTGTGAAAAGGTTCTGAAACAAAAGACGGAAACGCTACGGCTCCAAAGGCTGACGCACGAGCACGGGACGCCGGTAGCCATGCAGCTTGCGCAACACAACCCCCGACTCGGCAAGAATGGCGCGCGTCTGCTCGGTGACGGAATACGCTTCGTCGTAGACGACCTCGCGAATGCCGGCATTGATGATCATCTTGGAACACATCAGACAAGGAGAAAGCGTGACATAGATTGTCGCTCCTTTCGTACTGATGCCATGGTAGGCCGCTTGCGTGATGGAATTCTCTTCCGCATGGGAACAAATGCACTCCCCTAGGCCACTGCCGCTCGGAACATTCGAATGGCAACGCTCACACCCGCCATCGCAACAATTCCGGACCCCGCGGGGTGTCCCGTTGTATCCCGTCGAAATAATCCGGCGATCCTTGACGATCACGGCGGCCACATTGCGGCGGCAACAATTGCTGCGGGACTTCACGACGTGCGCAATGTCCATGAAATAGGTATCCCAATCCGGACGCCCGCCTTGCGGCTGCGCCACGGGCAAATCCACTCCTTGCTGCGCACAATCGCATGCGCCTTCGTTGTGTCCGTTCATCGTTTCCACCGGCACCCTACACACGCGTAATGGAAATAATGACCACCGGATCCGTCGGAACATCGCCGTAATAACCGATATTGCCCGTCCGGACTTCAGCAATCGCATCCAAAACGTCGAGTCCGTCCGTCACTTTGCCGAACACACAGTAACCATACCCTTGAATCGTCGAGGAGGTGTAGTTCAAAAAGTCGTTGTCGCGATGGTTGATGAAAAACTGGCATGTGGCCGAATCTACAACCTGCGTTCGCGCCATCGCCAAGGTGCCACGCTCATTCTTGAGACCGTTTTTCGCCTCGTTGCGAATCGGTGCCAGCGTGCTCTTTTGGTTCATGTCAGGCGTAAATCCGCCTCCCTGAATCATGAAGTTCTTGATGACACGATGAAAAATCGTTCCGTCATAATGCTTGCTGTCGACATATTTCAGGAAGTTTTCGACCGTAATGGGGGCCTTGTCTTCATACAGCTCGGCCGTCATGGTTCCCTTGGATGTCTCAATTTTGATCAATGTGCTCATAAGAACGTACCCGTTATGTGAAATCGGTGCTGTCCCATCATGGAAAACACCGGAACTATTTGCAAAATCTTAGTTTTTCCGACTCGCCATGTCAACTCGCAAAATATTGCCACCCTCATCCCGGAAAAAATCCGCGATCGATGATCCCAGGTTTTCAATTTCGCTTGAAAATACTAGCGAAAAAAGATTTTCGCT
>JBJEVW010000177.1:0-12593 GCA_051884735.1 Kiritimatiellia bacterium
ACTCTGGAAGTCAAGGCTCTCGCAAAGGATGGCGATGATTTGAACCCCGGCGATGTCCTGCTCTCAATCTCCGGACGCGCCGCATCGATTCTGATTGCCGAACGAACTGCCCTCAATCTCATGCAACGCATGACCGGTATCGCAACTGCCACGCGTCACTACACCAAACTGATCGAAGGCACCAACGCCGTCATTCTCGATACGCGCAAAACCGCTCCCGGTCTCCGCGTGCTCGACAAATACGCCGTGAAGGCCGGCGGTGGCACAAACCACCGGATGGGGCTCTCCGATATGGTGCTGATGAAGGACAACCACCGCAAACTATGGCGCGGCGGCGATCCAAACCGCCTCGATCAGGCGGTCGAGGCCGCACGAAAAAAATTTCCCGGAATCCCAATCGAGGTGGAAGTGGAGAACTTCGACGAACTCCGCTCCGCCCTCGCCGCTTCCCCGGAATGGATTATGCTCGATAATATGCCACCCGCCCAAATGGCAGAGGCCGTACGCATCGTCAACCATCGTTGCAAACTCGAGGCCTCCGGCGGCATCAACGAACAGACCGTACGCGCAGCCGCCGAAAGCGGCGTCGATGCAATCTCCATCGGTGCGCTTACGCACTCCGTGAAGGCGATCGACCTTTCGCTCGAATTCCGCCAATAAATAAAATGGGCGAACCTCTTTTCGACTCGCATACCCATTTTCCGCTTCCCGTCAACGCCAATGCAGACACCTCGACGGGTGCGGATGCCTCGGTTAGCCCCCCTTCCTCCGCCAATGCCTCGACCATCGATATCCTCCAAAACGCCCGCAAGGCCGGCCTCTGCGGACTTCTCGCCGTCGGTGGAGACGCCACCGCAAACGATGCCGCCATCCAGGCCGCCCGCCTGGCCCCCTCTTTCGCACGTCTCGCAATCGGTCTTTGCCCCGATGAGGCCGAATCCATCGATTCCCCCGCCGTTCTCGCCCTGCGCATCGACGCCCTCCAAGCCCAAATCGAGTCGCTAGAACACGAGGGGCTCCAAATCGCCGCCATTGGCGAAATCGGGCTCGATTTCTACCACAACGATACGCCCGAACTCAGAGCCCGCCAAATCGCCCTCTTCGCCGCTCAACTCGATCTCGCCGCAGAGCGCAATCTTCCTTGCTCAATTCACTCCCGTGCCGCCGACGTCGATACCGTCAAAACCTTGCGCGAACATCTTGGCCGCGATCTCATGCGCGATATCCGCGCCGGATCCCTCCATTGCTTCGTCGGCGAGGCCGATTTCGCTCAGACGCTCCTTCCGCTCGGTCTCTGCTTCGGCATCTCCGGCATTCTGACATTCCGGAACGCCGAACCGCTTCGCAAAATCGTCTCTTCCCTGCCCCCGGAACGACTTCTGCTCGAAACGGATTCTCCCTACCTGGCCCCCGTCCCCATGCGCGGAAAACAAAACGAGCCGGGCTTCCTCCCCTATACGGCCACCTGCCTCGATTCTCTCTTCCCGGCTGCCAACATCGCCGCTCTGACAACTGGAACGGCTCTGCGCATTTTTCGCTAGCCGCAGAACCGTCCCCTCCATCTTCTCTTCGCGTTTCTCTACCGGACAGCTTGGTGCCCGGCAATTTTCGCATACTCGATCGGCGTCACGAAAATCCACCCGTCCGCAAGCATTTGCTCGACGATTTTCTTGAAATCGGCAAACATCGCTTCAGACCACATCATGGGATGCCCCTGCAAGACGAGATAATCTCGCGTCCGCTGATGCTGATAGCTCTTCAGAAAGATTTGGTAGTCGACCTTCCCGACGGCATGCTCGAGATTGAGCGAGCGCCGCAACACAAGCTTGCCCGCCGGATTCTTCGCGTCCCCGTAGAGCCAGACTTGAATCTCCGGATGCGCCTCCAAAACCTTGCGTCCCGTTTCATCCGTCGCATTTCCCGGGGCTCCGTATGTGCTGAAGGTCAGTCCCGTCTTCTCCCGAAACGCATCCATGGCCGCCGAAAAGGCATGCATCATATAGGCCTCGTCCGGACCCGAAAACTCCGCCGTGCACTTCTTCCCGTTGAAGTCGAAATTCATGGCATGCGTATAGCCATGATGCCAAAACTCGATTCGCCCGCCATTTTGCAAGGCATTCTTGCGGATCCATTCGTTGTACGCCGGATTGTCTTTCTCGATGGATTTCACGATCACGCCAAAGGAACCGTGAATGTCTTTCTCTTCGAAAAACGAGAGCAGCTGGATCCAGCGCCAACTCGGACCTTGTTTTTCCCCGCGGTTGACCAAATCGTCGAGTTTCAACATCACATACCGCTTCTCCGCCTTTTGGGCCGCTGTCAGAGGCTCAAGCTGAATGGGTTTCGGTGGTGCCGGCGGCTGCAAAACCGCTTCCCCTTCCGACGCAGGAAATGGCGCCGCAAGCGCGGGCAACTTCTCTTTCGCCGTTTGACCATAGTTCTTTAGGCTTAAATTGCGGATTTCAAGCGTCTGCCGATCCAATCCTGGATAGACACAGAGATTCAAGGCGCCATCGCTGTAGTCCTTGTCCGCAATGCCAATGTACCGGACCGCTTGCCAGCTCTCCTTCGCCGGAACTTCCTGGCGAATGACGCCAACCCACGTGCGATCTTGGAGCTTGAAGAGAATCTTGGCCGAATTTTCCGTCGAGCCGCCGCCTCGGATCTGCATCGAGAGCACCAGCAAATCGCCCTTTGCCACCGCTCCTTGCGTCGGCATAAACGCTCCGGCTTTGTAAATCGGGTCAAGCCGCGCTTCCGACAGTACGCGAAATCCCTTAGGTGCCGTCGCCGTGGCAGGCAGTTCGGAAAAGTAGGGGCGGATTTTATACAAGGCCGCGTAGGAATCCGCCGTCAGCATCTCCGCCCCCGTCGGTTCCGCCGTGCCATCTCCTTCGGCAAAAACCGAAACCCCAATCGTGCAAGCCAAAAGGCTCAAGAACATTTTTCTGAATTTCATATCGATCGTTTCCGATGGTTGTCTGAAAATGATTAGCGGATGACAATGACAGTCGTTCCAAGCCCGTCAAGATAGTGGAGCCAAATCGTGTCGTCTTCCCGGTACGCGCGGAAAGAGCCTCTCGCATAAGCGCCGTTCTCCACACGGGGAAGCCCCGTCATCATGACGGCACCGCCCGTTGCTTTCACAAGCGGCCACTTGTGTTCCGTCAGCCAAAAATCATCCCCGGAATCCGGGTCCAAAACGACCCGATTCTCTCCATCATCCGTTGTCGGAAACACCAGCCGCAATGTTGTGTCGCTGATGGCGAGTTGGCCGTCTACAATGACAGACGGATTGCTCTTCTCCGTTTCCGCATTCGCCCCCGACGGAATGGAATGGAGCGTCCAGACAATTGCCGATCCGGTTTCCATGCTCAAATCATCCGTGAAATGGAGCGGATTCGTGAAATTCGCCGGAACCCCTACGGTCGAACGGCTTGGCATCAAAACCGCTTGCTCGAACCGGACCGCCCCCTTGACAATGCCGATACCGGACAGAATCTGATCCTTCACAAAAGAAAACGGGGTTTGCCGAGCCGTGGCATCGACAACCGAATTGGTCATCACCAAATAGAACTCTTTGGCATTCGGCATCCATGTCGTATCCGTGAATTTAACGGTTCCGTATGGACTCTGATCCGTCTTCTTTTCGCCAATGAAAATCGATCCCGTAAAGGCTTCGTTCGTGCCGTGAAGCGAAAGGCTGCCGCCAAAGTTGCCGTCATCCGACAAGGTGATTGTCCCGCTTCCGGTCAACCACCCGTTTTCCATCTTGAATTTCAGATTTCTGCCGTTCGGCTTGACCGTCCCCCCGGTTTCATCGATGTGCAGCGCACGGTTGTCCGACAGTTCGCCATTTCCGTTGATCCGCAGACACCCTTTGTTGAGTAGCGTAATCTGGCGGACTCCATCCGTTGTTGCGCCAAAGGGCTCACCCGCAGTCATGAGCGTGCCTCCGTGGATAAACCAATTGCCCAAGAAATCAGGCGATGCCGTGTCCGCATACAACGTCTGCGTGCTGCCGCGCCTATTCAAGTGGATGTCATACGGCCCTTTGAATACTCCAATGCGATTGTACCCGCTCGTTTGAAGCTCTATATCCAAATCCGACTCCAGCACATACCCGCACGAGGGTTTCGCGTTCGCTGTCGTTCCCTTGTATTTTGTCTTCAGAAGAGCCGGCGCACCATCGATTCCCTTGAGCGTAATCGCGCCTTCTCCGGACGAAAGCAATTGACCATGGAAAACCAGAGAGGATAGCGTGATTGGCATATCGACAGTAACCGTTCCGCTCGAAACAAGCCCCTGCAAATCGGCCGTATCGCCCTCTTCCGCCCCCGGAATCGCTCCATTCTCCCAATTGGAGACCTCGCTCCACAAGCCACTGCTCTCTTCCCCGACCCAGACGCCGTCCGTCGCCACCGCCGGTATAGCCAATCCCATCAAAAGAAACAGATGGATTCTTCGCATGATATTCATTGTGTGTATCCCCATTTTTCGTTTTCTGTGCCACCGCTATACGCGCCTCGGCTCCGCCGTAGAACCGCGTATGGCCAAAGTCTCCTTGAGCAGAAGGCTTTCCCCCTTCTTCCCGGGATTCTCAAACGCCCCCGAAAGCAGACGCAAAGACTCCTCGACCGCTTGGCCGATATCCATCTGAACCGCCGTAATCCCGGATTTGCCTAAATGCAAGAGCGGATAGGCATCGTGGCACGACACAAGGCTGACATCCGCGGGAACCCTCAAACCTGCCCGCAAAACGGCATCGTAGGTGAAAAGAGCCGCCGATGCACTGTAAAACACCAAGGCCGTGGCCCCACCCTTTACAACCGCTTCCTGCACAAGCGCTTCCCCGTCATCGGCACACCAAGGCTCCCCGTCGCTGCGCTCCACCGGAATGCCTCCGCTCGTCAGGAGTTCCTCGCGGAATACCCTCCGCCTGATGTCAATGCTTGCATGCGGACGCATCACCGAACGCTTGCGCTCCACATAGGCAATTCTTCGATGACCAAGCCCCAGTAAATGCGAACAAATCTGCCGCATCCCGCCCGCATCATCCATGCGAAGCGAATTTCCTTCCTTTCCTCCTTCGCAATTTACCGATACATACGGAATGTGTTCCCGCTCCAACGAATCCACGAGCGGATCGCCTTGCTGAAGATCCGTCAGAATCGCCGCATCAATCCTCCACCACGGCAGTCCACTGTAAAAGCTCCCGTAAGGCGGTAAATACGTCGGCGTAAGCAAAAAGCCGCTTTCCTGAACCGCAGGCGCCAACTTTTGAAGAAACTGCTCCGCAAACCCCTCCGGATACGCCCAACCGAACCACGCGAGAAACCGCTTCGGGGTGCGCCTCCGTAAGGCACTCGCCGCCAAATCGGGCTTGTACCCAAGCTGATGGATGGCGTCCATGACCCGGGCACGAACCTCCTCCGTGACCGAAAACCCCTTCGTGCAATTGTTCAGAATGCGACTCACCGTCGCACGCGAAACATGCGCAATCTTGGCGACGTCGGCTTGCCGGATGCGGAAGGAACTCCCTTCCCGACCGCCCATTGCTGCGCTCCGTTTCCTTTCAGTACTTCGATTCTTCATTGATGCTTCCATGAAATTCAAATAGCCAATAAGAACGGTGCTTCCGGCCCCCAAACACATCCGTCTTGCGAAAAGCGGAATCTCCACCCTGCCGCATTTTTGCCGGAACAGAACCTTTGTGGGCCAGTCATTCTTCCTCTCCGCCTTTGTCTTGATTATAGAACTCGTGTTCTAATATTGTCAACCCCACATCCCTTTCAGGTCAAGGGCAACGCATTCACCGCGTGGTCATCAAATCGTCAGCGGAAAATCGAAATGCGTCGATCCTGTCTGCTCGATGCAGTTATCCAGTCGGGACATTGCCATGAGTCTACCTCGCTATCTTCCAGCAGAGCCAGGCGGAGAGCGTCTTCGAATCGAAAATGGAGCCGTTGCGAATACCGTCCTCCACCTCGGACTCCGATAGGACCACTGGATACACATTCTCGTCTGGATCCTGATCTTGGGCATGGGCGGATTCGGAGAGTTCGGCGAAGTAGATATGGATTCTCTCTTCGCAATAGCCGGGCGTGCAGATGATGGTCGTGAGGAACTTTATGCTCGTCACCTCATAGCCCGTTTCTTCGGCAGTCTCTCGTCTTGCACCCTCGATAGGGTCTTCGCCCGGCTCGAGCCCGCCCGCGATGACCTCGACAAGGGCTTCTTCAGCGGCTTTGCGGTACTGCTTTACAAACACGAATTTTCCGTCCGGGCGACGGGCGAGGATGGCGACTGCATTGCCGTGGCGTACCACCTCTCGTTTCGCCTTGCGTCCGTCAGGGAGCTCGATATCGAGAAGATCGACACTGATAATCCTTCCCGTATATTTGCGCTCGGTCGAGAGCGTCATTTCTGTCAGGTCTGTCATTATTTGAATCCTTTTCTTTTTTCAAAACGAAACATTCCGCCGCAATCGGCATCGCCGATATAACCATGGTGTGGATCGGGGTGCCGGGCATTGTAATATTCAACAATGTGGAAGCCGAGGCGGTTGACGTAAAAGTGGATGTTTCGGGTTTCGAAGTATGGCGTATGGGTTGTCCAGACTTCAATTTCAGGAAACATCGTCTCTACTTCCGCCCACGCCGCCTGCCCGATGCCATGACTGTGGGCAGTGGGATCGACGAAAAGGATGTCCAACGATCCTTTTCGATTCGGCTCGTCGATCACAAGAATAAGCCCGCCGACGATCTTGCCCTTGAGCAGGATGCGAAACGCCTGTGCACCCGGGGTTTCAAGGCTCGCAAGTATCGTTCTGCGCGCAATGATTTCACCGTCTTCCTCGAAGTGGTTGTCGCGCATCCCGAACTCCTCGGTCGCGCCGTATCGAAATGCCTCCTGGTTGTCGCGGATGAACTGCTCGCGGTCGTTTTTCTGCAATGGGGCAAGTGTGAGTTGATTGTTCATTGTTTGGTCGATTCCGTTCCGTTTGCTACTATGTTTCGAAAATCTGCGTCCATTTGCCTAACTTTATCATATCCTTGCCGCAACTGAATGCTTTGGCTATAGCGTAACCCATGATGCGGTAGGTGTGAGCGCAGGTGTCGAAGCAGACTGGCTTCATCTTGGCTGCATCGGGCGTGCCGTCCACGCCATAGGTGCCGACCATCAGGACTGGCATGGGGAACATCCAGGTCTTGGCACCAAAGTTCTTTTTCATCGTGAGATCCTTTAGGGAAAATATTTGTGGTTGAAAGAAATGGAGAGAAAAGGGGTATGCCCCTAGGCGATTTTTCCCTTGCAGCAATAGGCCAACACCTCAATGCCGGAAAACTTCGCCACCGCCACATTCAGTCGACGAAACGCATGCGCGCCTCATCCGTCTGAAGAACGCACGGTTGGCAATCCGGCAGGTCAGATGATAACAGCGATTGGACTTAACGCTCCTCAATGGTCTCATGCCGTGCATGATAGCACATTGCCACCAACCCCACCACTCAATCCACACTACTGTCAAGGGCCACGCATTTGAAGCAACACCAGCTTTATTGCGTAGATGATTGAGGCGTCGCCCCTGCCCCGTGGCGGCTCGCCACTCGCCTAGTCGCAATCCTTCTGCTATCATCCAAGAATGAACGCAAAACTCCATTTGCCCATTCCAATCTTCCTCCTTTTTGCCGTGCCCTTTCCCTCGCACGCCATGCCGGAACGCATCTTTCCGGAAAATGCCGTTGTCGATGTCACAAAGGCTCCCTATTTCGCCGTGCCCAATGACGGGAAAGACGATTCACCAATCATCCAGCAAGCCATTTCCGACGTCGTCGGCACAGGCACTTTTCTCTATTTTCCACCTGGGATATACGACTTCGATCGCCCGCTCGTCTGCACCAATTCCACCGGACTTTTCCGCCCCCACATTACTTTTCAAGGTGCGGGTGCCGACCGCACCGTTTTTCGCATTTCCGATGCCTCGCCTTGTTTCTCCAACCCCAATCAGCCGCGCGCACTCTTGACAACCGGCAGCTTTCAAGAGGAAAACGATCCCGTCGATGGCGGCGGAAACAAGGCCTTCCGAAATCATGTTCAGGATTTGTCCATCTCCATCGGAAACGACAATCCGGGTGCCGTGGCCATCAATTGGGCCGTCAGCAACATCGGGACAATCGAAAACGTCCGACTCCTGAATCCCGATGGAAAGGCAGACTGCGCAATTGCTTTGCGCCGTAGTATCCCTGGGCCCGGTCTCATCAAAAATGTGACGATTGAAGGCTTCCGCACTGGTCTCGATCTCTGCGATCTCCAATACGGAATAACAGCCGTCAATCTCTCCCTCTCCAACCAAACCTTCGTCGGAATCCATCTCGGGAAAAATCTGCTGCATGCCGATCGGTTGCAAAGCAGAAATTCGGTTCCTACCATTCTCAACGATGCACAGGAAGGATCCATCACCCTTCTTCATGCCGATCTCCGTCAGCCCGATACCGCCACCACGCCCATGCTCTCCATCGCTGGATCGCTCCTGATTCTGGATAGTAAACTGCATGCCCCAACGCTCTTGCGCGGTTCGCACACGCTCCTCTCCGGCTCCATTCCATACTTCTATCGTACCCCCGACCATCCGACCGGAACATCAACCCCCGCACGGACGCCCGAGATTCCATCCTTTGCCATTCCACCCCCTCCCTTTGATGCCGTAAACGGGTTTTCGCTTACCAATGCCGTCCTTGTCGGCAATCGCCTTCCCGGCGAAGACAACGACCTTCCCGCAATCCAACGCGCTTTCGCAACAAGACGCTCCGCCGTCTTTCTCCAGACCGGAAAGGTTTACTTCATCCCCGATACAATCGAAATTCCAAACCATGTCACCCTTTTCCATGGAATGGGTGCCGAGCTGAATCTCGGGCCTTTTGGCCGGCTTTTCAGCAATCCGTCTTCTCCCTATCCCGTCATCCGTATCCCCCCCTCCCGTCCCGCACAGTCTCCCGTCTGGTTTGAGCACGTCTTCTTCAACACCCAATACCCTGGCGTCGCACTCTTTCAAAACAACGCCGCCTGCAACCTCATCCTTCGCCATGTCGACGGATGGGTCGGTGCCGCCGGAAAAGGCCTCACACTCCTTCCGCCCAATGCTCCACCGCCGCGGCATCAAGGCGCCATCTTCGCGGAAGACGTTTTCTTGCCAAATTGGCATTTTCAAAACCAATCCGCCATCCTCGTTCAATTCAATCCCGAAAACTTCCACGGCGACGGCTCCATTTCGCTTGTCTCCAACACCGGCGGAAAGATTGCAATCCTGGGCTTCAAAACCGAGGGCCCCGCACCATTCCTCGTGACGCAAAACGGACGCTCGTCCCTCTTCGGCGGCTACAATTACATCTCCGCAACCGCCGTCCCGATTCCCACAAACGCCGTCCCGTTCGAAACCGTCAACGGCGTCCATTTCATCCATACCGTCACCGATAATTTCTCCTCTCGGGACTACCCGGTCTACCTTCGCGAACGCACCAAAAATGGCGATATTCTTTCCCAAACAACCCCAGATAAACTTCCTATGAGATCTCCCGGCATCAACTGGCACACCATCCACGATTTCTCCTCCGCCGAAATCCTCCCCGACGTGCCAACTCCTCTCCCTTATAAAAAACCCGTCTCCCCGCTTCTCTTCGGAAACCGTACCATTCCGGCCGACCGGCAAGAATGGGAACAGACCGTGCGCCCCGCGATCCTGGATGCACTAGCTCGCCTCGTCTATGGAAAATTGCCCCCCAAAAACCTGACGCCAGAACTCTCCTACAAGATCATCGATGATACGCCTAATGCCCTCGATGGCCTCGCCCGGCGTCTCCAAATCGATCTCACCTTTTCCCCGGCTGCACAGCACCCTTGGCGAATCCTTCTCTACCTGCCCGCCCATGCAAAAGGCCCCGTTCCAATCTTTTGGGGACTGAACTTCATGGGAAACCAATCCATTTCCAACGACCCCGGCATCCTCATCCCCGATTGGTACAACCCAGTCCGCCCACGCGGCTCCGCCGCTTACCGCTACGACCTTCAACAGATTCTCAAGGCCGGTCATGGACTCGCGACCATGCGCCACTATGAAGCCGAACCCGACCATGTCGACGGCTGGAAGGACGGCATCCGCGGTGCCCTTCTAAACAGCACGGTATACCCGGCTCAAGCCGATGATACATGGGGTTGCGTTGCCGCTTGGTCATGGGCGCTTAGCCGTGGCATGGATCTGTTCGAAAAACTGCCGGATCTCATCGGATCCGTCACCGTCTGGGGACATTCCCGCCTCGGAAAAGCCGCCCTGTACGCCGCCGCATGCGATCCCCGTTTCGCCGCCGTCATCTCCAACTGCTCCGGCTGCACCGGAGCCTCCCTCTCCTGCTCCATTCTTCCGGATGGAAAAAGCGAAACCATTCGCGCCATCAATGACCAGTTTCCGCATTGGTTCTGCCCAACCTACAAACAATTCAATAACAGGGAGGAAGACTTGCCAATCGATCAGCACCACCTTCTCGCTTTGATCGCTCCTCGTCCTCTTCTCATCCAATCGGCCGAACAAGACGCTTGGGCCGATCCCGCCGGAGAATTCCAATCAACCCTCTTGGCAGCCCCCGTGTGGGAACTCTACGGTCATCCCGCCCCTTCCCCCGACACGCCTATGCCCCCCCTTTCCAAACTCACCGGCTCCGGAATCTACTATTGCATTCGCCCCGGTATTCATGACGTAACCCCAGAGAACTGGAAAACCTTCCTCCTCTTCGCCCCTTGATCCCTCTCACCACCCCTTCGCACGTCCAATCGCCACGCATCGTCGGTTCCTTAGTTGAAAAGGGCGCGATGGACGCTGAGTCTCCCGACTCTCGCCATTCTGCTTTTGCCGGGGCGGCGCCGTCCGCCTCCGGCCGCCGGGCCTCCCGGCTCCGTTGCGGCTCACCGCTTTCGTTTCCGTCTTCCGGGAAATAAGCGCGAAACCGCTCAATCATCGGCCTTCCATGGCATAGGGGGAAGACGGCTGATTTCCGTGACGCCAAACTCCCCAAACAGCGCGACTGCCTTCGGATTGTGTCGGTTCAGATAGAGGGGCGTAAAGCCGTCATCATCGGCTCTCTCTAGCAGTCCTTCGTATCCCATATCGACAATCAGGCGTAAAGCCTTCCGGGCGAACTCGACATTGCCGCCTTCTTCTCGGCCAAACAAACTAGCGTCAAAAATGTCCTCTACGATCCTCTCGCCATCATATCCATAGTAGAAAAGATCGGCACCATTGGCAATCGCCATCTCGAACAAATCAATCCGCTGAAGATCCATGGCGACCTCCAAATCCCAACGGGCGTAAAGGGTTACATTGAACAGACGCGTCTCTACACGCAAGACACAGGTCCGAATCACGCTTTCAACCCGATTGCGGATTTCATCCTCCGAAAGACCCGTTGACCGAAAATAGGATATGAGCGAGACATTGTCCTCGACATCGTCAAGTAAACGACTGAGAACGGATAGAAAATCCTTCGTGCAGGTTTCTCTGATCGGTGAATCAAAACGGTTCCCGTTATCAAACGAATCGAGCCGATGGATAGAATCGATCAACTCCGCCCCTTTGTATAGATAGACGAGCGCTTTTCTCTTTCCCCACCCGGAAAGAAAATCCTCGGCGTTGCACAGACGGTCGGCAATTTTCACGGCCAGAATCTCCGGACTCGCCGTCTGGGCGACTTCTTTGATGTATTCGGCTTTCTTCAAGTCGCGCTGCGTTTGCGTGCAACCTTCCTCCGGCTTTGCGAACGTCAATGTTTTGATTCCGGCGAGAATCTTTTCCCCAAGAGCGCCGACTCCGAGAATCTCCTCTTCGGAAACGGCCGTATCCTCCAGCAAATCGTGTCCCCAGGCTACCGCCAGAGAAACGGCATCGGCTTCACTTTCGGCGTTGCCGATCCCCCAGCTCCGCAAACGCGCCACCACTGCGGCGGGATGGACGATATAAGGCGTTTTCCCGTCCTTGCGGAATTGCCCGGCATGATACTTCCGCGCTAGCTGCTCCATCTTCCCGACAACGCCCATTTGGGATTCCTCCCGCTCTCCGCAAGCGCGGGAGCATTGGGAAACGGTCGAATGATTCTCCATGATACAATCCTTTCTTTTTTCGTTCGTGATTTCCTTGCGGTAGAGCCTGCCGGCGCAATACCCATCAGCCCCCCCCGCACAACCCGTTCGGTTTTCGCCTGGCGCAACCCCTGCGCCAGGCGAAAACCAATGCGGCTTGGCTTCACCCCTTTAGGCTTGCCAGCGGCACAAGGCGGACGAGCGGCTCAATCAGATCGCGCTCGGCGTCGATCACCGTTTCGATGTCCTTGTAGGCCTGCGGTGCCTCCGAGAGATCGAGTTGCCCCTTCGCCTTGCCGTAACCCTTGTACTTGTGCCAGCGCTCGCAGACAATGCCGTCCATCGCCCGGTCGCACTCTTCGACCGTCAGGGTCGTCGATGCCGCAATGCGGCTCATGCGACGACCCGCGCCGTGCGAGCAGGACATGAACGACGCCGGATTGCCAAGCCCGCGGACAATGTACGAG
>JBJEVW010000178.1:0-12540 GCA_051884735.1 Kiritimatiellia bacterium
TACCCGTTTCCCAGGGAGGAGTCAAGGGAAAGTTATTTACAGAACAGCACACTAGCTCCGACAGTACAGGGCGTTCGACGGGCGCCCAGCTCGTGAAAAAACTTCCCGCGACGGGGCGGATTTACATCAGTTGCCTTGGTCAGATTGGTTCCACGGCTTCGACCTGTTTATCCGCAGGACAAGCCTACGCAATCGGCTTGACCGAAACGGACAATCGAGAAACGACCGCAAGCGTGGCTCAGCTTACAGCCGACAAAGGTTTCTACTTTGGATTTGGAAGGATTTCTGACGGATCTCCGCTTCCGTTCGTCCAGGCCGGTGGTATTCGAGTTGCGCTTGCCGACACCTTGACGACCGGTGCGAGCTGTTTCTTTTTGGCTCGTATCGATATTGGCGCCGGCGCCGATGGCAAAAGCGTCATCCGCGTACAGTACTCCCCGTCGAGTTCCTTTGATGGCGTCATTGAATGGGGCGAACCCTTCGAGGCCGATCTTTCCCCTGATGCTTTCAAATATCTCAAGGTCGGCGGAGCGTTTGCAACGAAGGGGGATACCGCTTTCTTTGACGAAATTATTGTCGCCGACACGCTTCAAGAGGTTTCCGGACTTTCGGAAGACGCCTATTTCATTGCCTATCCGGCGAGCAACATCGAGACGTCCTCCGCCACCATTCAAACATTTCTCGCCAATTACTCGTCCGACCTTGAGGGCGCTTCCCTTACGTTGCAGTACGGACGCGACAAAGACAATCTCGACCAAAGCGTCACCGTTGCGACATTGCCGGTTGCCGAGACTGTGACGACCACAATTACAGGTCTTGATGCAGGATTTGATTACTATTATCGTTGGCGTGCCGAGCGTGATGGGCAAGTTCTTGTCGAGGACATCCTCTATTCTTTCGAAACAATCGGCAAACCGCAAGCGAAGACCTTTACCCTTACGCAGAAAATCAATACAGTTGTTGCCGACATCGTTCTCGATTCGCCGGTCTACGACAACCTCACCGTGGTTCTCCAATATGGACACGATGCGGAAAATCTCCAAACGGCAACGACCTTCACCGGCGTTTCTGCCGGACAAAGCCTTTCCGCTACGATTGAAAACCTCGATTGGGGAACCGATTACATCTTTCGGCTTACGGCGTCTTGTGTCACGGAGGTCGGAACGGTTGAGATGAATCCTGTTGATCAGAACATTTTCATTGAAGGTACGGCGACCTTTATTGCCGAAACGCCTGCGCCGTGGAACGATACTGCCAGTTGGGATATTGCTACGATTCCGGACTATACACTTTCGATTGACGCCTTGTTCAACACGCGCTCCGATGTTCTCCAAACATCGTCCGTAGCGCTTTCCGCCGGGCAAATCGATGTTGAGGCGCCCGTTACGTTCGACTTGGCCGGTTCGACTCTCCAAGCCGAAACCCTTCAGGCCGGCGTTACCGCAGAAGGTGCGGTTCTTGCCGTTTCCAATACGGTTTTCGCCCTCAATACCAACGACCCGGGGGCTTCTGCTCCCATTACGGCCGGCGTTTATCTTGGTGCCAAGAAGAATACGAAAATCTATTTCGGAAAGGGCACGACGGGCGAACTCGGATCGATTTTCATGGCGTCCGGAACGGACAACAGCGGACGCTCCATCACCATCGCCGATGGTGCGAATGTTTCCGCCAATACGCGCATTTTTCTGCAGAACGATGCCGCCGATTTCTTGCTGGACAATGCCACCCTCACGGCGAGCGGAATTTTTCGCATTGGTGTGACCAAATCGGGCAGCGGTTTCCGGTTCACGGTCGACAACAACGCTTTGCTGGACGCTTCGGCGACGGAAATTTATGTCGGCACCGGCAATTCCGCACAGTTGTTGATTTCGGGCGGAGCAACTGTCAAAGCGACTTCGGTCAAGGTTGGCGCTGTCAACGATTCTGGTGCCTACAACAGCGTGGTTGTCTCAAATGCCAATTTGGAGGTATCCAAAGACATCTATTTGGCTCCCGATTCGCGCTATCATTCCAACCGGCTTGAAGTCTACGAGACGGAGCCGGGGGCGACGCGCGTCACGGTTGACGGCAACCTCAATGTTGCGGCAGAAGGCAATGGATATGCCGCTGGCGGAACCGCTTGGACCAACGTCTTGCATGTTTCGGGCGGTCGAATCGATGTCTCCAAAGCTCTGCAAGTCGGCGGAAAGTGGGAGAAGAACAAGGGCAATCAAGTCCGTCTCACAGGTGCCAATGCCATGATTCATGCCGCGAATATGTGGATGACGAACAGCTCTATTTTGACCTTTATTCTGCCAGAGAAAGGCTATGCTGAGACCCCGATTCAGGTTGACGGCAACTGCCGGCTTTATGGCGATACGCTATTGAAGATCGATGTTTCCGATTTCAAGCTTGCGCGTCAGCAGTTGATTTCTGCAGCCAACATGAATGGGGAGTTACTGGAAGCGGATCGCATCATGATCGTGCCGGAATCCCGTGCAACGACTGTGAAGCTCTTGCAGGAGGAGGGCGGAATGACGCTGATCAATTCGCTTTCGACGATCATCACAGTCTTTTAGTGATCTCCGTTTAAGCGAAAGAAGCAAAGAAGGAACGGCCGGAAATTGGCCGTTCCTTCTTTTCTTCCATTGAGAAGGAAATGCATCATTACGGCGGAAAGGTGGCGAGCCGCTACGACCAAGAAGCAATCGGCAGACACTACAGCAAATGGAGGCGTGTGTGCGGTTGGTTTCTAGACAGAGGATCATGGGGGAGTGGTGTAGAGCGAAGGTGTGGGATTTGACGGGTGCAAAGAACCATGGAATATACTGTCATGGTGCCAGTCCTGAAAGCAGTCGAATCGCTGAAAATCAACATGATTCAGCCGTTTTGTAAAATAAGAATCAGCGAGACTATGGTGCAAAATCGTCAAAAATGGCTTCTATTCTAATTTTTCGTTTTTTTTTTTGCGGAGGCTCGGTTCTTGTTTTTCAGTAGTCTTTTCAGTACAATTTCGGGCAATATTTTCCGCATACCGAAAAACCGGTTGGTCTTCCTTAAAGACAGACGGATTCAGAAAACGGAGGAAGGGTTTTCAACATGCAAACAGATCAGGTAATTTCGCACCGGGCCCGGTCTACGGGCGGTGTTTTTGCCTTTTTCAGCCGCCTTATGTTCGCTGCGGCGGTGTTGCTCTTTGCCGGAAAGCTTTATGCCGTAACCGTTAGCGAGAACGCCCTGCTGTTGGAGATGTCGAGCGATGGTCCCGATTGCTATGCCGATGGCAATCCGGCAGTGGATGGCGAGTATTATGCTTTGGTTGCTGTGGCCAATGGAGTTACTTTTGCCGGATTTGCGGCCGACGGAACACTCGTTGACGGAGTCAATTCGAGAATCTTGGCGAAGTTGCCGTTGGCAAAAGGCGGGTGTTGCCCGAAAACGAGTGTGGCCGTTGACGAAGGTTCGATCAACTCCGGCGAGCGACTTGTGCTCGTGTTGTTGGACACACGGGCGACGATTCGTTCCGGGGCTGACTTCCGTGTCGATGGATGGGCCGAAATTTCATCATCGCCGGCGATTGCAACGTATGGTTTCCGTTCGCTCGCCGGTTCGAGCAACACGGATATGGTTCAATCCGCCGTGCCGGAAGATACGCCACGACCGCGGATTTTGGGCGTCCGTCTCGAAGGGGACGAAATGGTTTTGACGGTTGCCGATACCATAAACGTACTCGACTACAATCTTGAGGCAGGCGTGACGCCCACCCGGCTCAATGTTTCGGGGGCGGCGTTAGAACCGGTTGCCGGAAATCCTCAGCATACGATTGAACTTCGTGTTCGCTTGGATGTTGATTCGGATTGCGGATTTTTCCGGGTTGTCCGTGATGGAGGTGCACAATGAAATTGCCTGTAGCGTTGTTGCAAGCGTTGTTTGTTTCCGCTGCGTTGGCGGTTGATGTCGAAACCTTGAACGGCCCGAATCTCTTGGGAGTCGTTCGGGTCACGAGTTCGTCTGAATATTTGCCGTTGGCGGTGTCATGGGGGGCGGTCGGGTATCGTGATGCCGATCCGGCGGCCGATGCGTTGGTATTGACGTCGGGCTTGGAGCCGGGTGATTCGCTGTATGTGTACGACCGCGCCAATTCGCAATACCGGGTATTTGATTTGGTGCGCAATGACACCGGCGATGCGTGGCAGGCGCGCAATGTCATCCATATTTCCGGCGGGCAAGCCGAGGTGGTATCGGGCGAGGCGGCAGACGCGACCACGCTTGCCATCGGGTATGGTGCCTGGTTGCATCGTCCCGGGGTTGCTTCACGTTCCAACCAGACGGTTTTGGTTGTCGGGCAAGTCCAACAGTCTGGCGTGACGGTGGAATTGGCTGCGGCGCCATCCGGCAAATCGTTTGGCCAGACGCTTTTTGGCTTGCCCATTCCGGCAAGCGGAAATTTCAAGCTCAACGGCGGTAGTATCGATTGGGTGGCAGCTGGAACCGTTGCCGGTGATGAGATCCGAGTGCCACAGGCGGATGGTTCGCAAGAGACGATCCGTTTCGATGGAACGAAGTGGGTGCGCAAATATTTTGTGGTTGTCAACGGTGTCAACCGGATAAAGACGGATACGAATCCGGAAATCGTTGCCGGAACGGCGGTCTGGTATGCTCGCAAGGCGGGCAACGGCCCGATTTCCATACCATTGGAGGCACAATAATGAGCGGTTCGCGTTTGATGTTGTTTTTGATGGTCATTTTGACGGCATGCACGGTTCGGGCCAGCATTCTATATTGGACGTTTGACGGACCGGCCGGCGAGAGTCTCACGTCGGCGTTTCTGGAGACGCTGACCAATGCCGGCGGCAATGCCGACAATGTGGTGGCGCGGCTGTATTCGACCGATTCAAACACGAGCGAACGGATTGATTACGAACCGGCCGTTGGACTGGAAAGCGAGGATAATCTCGGCGTCATCTTTTATGGATGGCCGGATACAACCGTCATCCCGGCCGATTCGGCCAAGAGCTATGGCGTTGAGCTTGGCGTTCTCAATGACGACGGCTCGATTACGGCTTATTTCACATCCGATATTTTGTCCTACGATAGCTTACTGTCGAAAGGCCATATTCAAGAGAGCAGCGTCGGCGTTTACGATGAGGCGTGGAATCTGGCGGCGGCGACTTGGACACCGGTTGCCGTTCCCGAGCCGGCTGTAACGGCATTGTTTGTTTTGGGGCTTTCACTTTTGATCATGAGGAGGAAATGCCATGCGTAAGCTTTTTCTGGCGGCACTTTCCGTTTTTACGTCCATTCCGGTCGTCTTTGCGGAGGACGGCATTTGTGTAATCCGGGTGACGACAGTTCATGCCAGAGGCGACAATTTGCGTCTTATGGCCGATACGGAGACGCCAAATCTCTATGTGGCGGAGGCTCCGACGGACGAGGATTTTACAGCGACGATTCTCGCCAATCCATACTATACGTTGCATCGGGAGGATTATTCTGGAGACGAAGCATCGGTTCTTCCCGAAGGCGTAACATTGAACGGCATTTCCGGCGGTTTTTCGGTTTCGGCGGAGGCTTTGGCGGCGAATGCCCAGACAGGGATTGACGTGAAGATTGTCGCGAAGCCGATTTCCTATACGATTCGCTACCATGCGCACGGAGACGGCGAACCGGAACTCGTGTCCGGGGATTCGTTACGGTCTCCCAATGACGATGAACGCTCTTGGATTCAGAGTGTGGATACGGCAACGACCGGAACCAATGTCGTGTTGGCGGCGGAGGGAACGCTACATGCCGGGGGGTGGCAGTTCTTGGGTTGGTCGCGGATCCAGGGGCAGACGAATCCCGATTATGAACCAGGTTCGAGTATTGAACATTTGACCATCAAACACAATGCGGAGGTCAAACTCTATGCCGTGTGGCGGACGGATCCTGAGGAGGGTAAGGTTTCTTATCCGGTTGTACTCCAGAATGGCGGTTTTGAGACTCCGTATATTGCGACGAACTATTATTGGCATATTCCGGGGGCGATGATCACCGAGAGTGAGATTCAAGATCCCTGGGGTATCGGCTGGAGTACGACTTCTGCCGACAACATGGTTGAAATCGGCCGTTTGACAACTGCCTCATCGAGCAACTACAATACGACATCTGTCCGCGAAGGGCAACAGTTTGCGGAGTTGAATGCCAATACGGCAGGCCTGCTGTACCAGCGCATTGCGACCTTGCCGCACACGACGCTGTACTGGGGCTTTTCCCATCGTGCGCGAGGCAGCCAGAACATCACCAACGAAACAATGTCCATGTGGATTGGTTCGGCCGAGCAGATTGAACAAGCCCGGGCGATTTACGATCGGTTTGCGAATACGAAATTGGGTGATCCGGACTATTTGTCGCCTGAGGATGCATTGGCTCAAATTGCCGAATTGGCGGAACAACTTCAGTTCACCAATGTCGTCCATACCGCCACGTATAATGCAGAAGACAAAGGTGCCTGGGAGGATATTAGCGGCGTCTTTGTCGTCCCTTCCGAACGTCCCGTGACGGAGTATGCCTTTGCTTCGTGGGTGACGAGCACCAATGGAGCCGCCTCATCTTACGGAAATCTGCTTGACCGCGTCTATCTTTCGGACTCGATTCCCATCGAGAAGTACGATTTGACGATTACGACAGGAGCTGGCGCCGTTGTGTATGTCAACGATACGACCAAGCTGACGGAGATTCCGGACAACGGTTCGTTTTTCGCCTCCTACGATAGAGGCACGCTCCTTTTGTTGACATTGGCGATGCGTCCCGACTACCATTTCAGCGGAATCACGACCAACGGGGTATTTGTCTCCCGTCAGGATTGCGACAATGTTTTTCTCGATTTGATGGAAAACGGGTTGCGCGAAGATTTGAGCATTGATTTTGTCACGTCGAGTGATGCGCGCGTGTCTTTTCGGCCGAATGGCGGAACTTATATTGGAGAAGACGGAGCGGAAATCTCGTCGGTGCGTCTTTCTTACAAGCATCCTTTGTACACCGTTTTGGCTCCAGTTCGTCCTGGATACGTGTTTCTCGGCTGGCGTGATTTGTCTGGAGGGATGCATCCCACGGGCAGCACGGTCATGTTTGAGATTAACGAGCAAGACGGCGAGGCTAATCTTGTCGTGTACGATCCCGATGGTTCAACCGAGACGCATCGGGTTCCATCGGGCAATGGGCTGACGCTTTATGCGCAATGGGAAATCGACGAAAATGCCGATACCGGGCGGAAAAAGTTTGACGTTACGCTTATTGCCGTGGATGTTTCCGGTGACAATACAATCCTAAAGTATGTCGACGGGACGGGCGGAACCTATCAAGGGAAGGCTCTTGAGAACGAAGATTTCATCACCACGCTGTTTCCGGTCGAAGGGTTCCGTCTGCCATCGATGATTGAAGTCTTCAATGAAGCCGGTGATGCACTGGAGGGATGGACTTACAATCCGGCGACTGGTGTGATTGTCATTCCGGGCAGTCAGGTCGCAGGCAATATCGTCATCAAGGCGGCAGGCGAGCGCATTCGCTATACGATTGTCTATTCGTCCGGCGGAACGGGAACGATTGAAGGCGAAGGTGTCGAGGAAGTGGCCGGCAAGAGCAATATTTGGCAACAGCAGGTCATTGCAACCGGAGATACCGTAACGCTAGCGGGACAAGGAACGCTGGAGGCCGAGGGGTGGAGATTTCTCGGGTGGTCGCGCGATGCAACGGCGACGGAGGCCGACTTTGCGGCCGGAGCAGCCGTTCCACATTTGACGCGTCTCGATTTGGCGACCGTGACGCTCTACGGCATTTGGGATGGAACCGGAACATCGTCATTCCCCGTATCACTCCATAACGGAAGTTTCGAATTGCCGCGCAACACGGAACAGGACACGCCGCAATTCTATAAAACCTACAATGAGGGTGTGGAGGGGTTGGATTGGTATACGACTGCCAGCGACAACAAGATTGAAATCGCCTCGGTCGGGACGGACGCCTTCCAGAGCAGCTGCATTTCCAGTTACCATACTGCCTTGGCGCGCGACGGGGTGCAGTTTGCCGAACTCAATGCCAATTACATCGGTGCTTTGTATCAGGACATTTCGATTGTGCCGGGAGTGAAACTGTATTGGGGCTTTTCCCACAAGGCGCGCGAAGCAGGCGATGCATTGGCCTTCCTGATCGGGTCACCTGAAGATTTCGAGCAGGCCTTGGCGATATATACCGCAAAAGTCTCCGCCAAACCTGCGGGGTGGCAACAGGCGGTGCTGGATGAAATCGCAGCGGCCGGCCTCGGCTCCATTCAGGTCACATATCACGAAGCGCCGTACGATGTAAGCGACCTCTATGGTTGGACGGATTTGACGGGAACCTATACCGTTCCGGATGGGCAGAATGTCACCAAATTCGCCTTTCTGTCGCTTTCCAATCATAATGAAACTTCCAAAGGCAACCTAATCGACCAGGTCTATTTCACCACGAGCGAGCCGATCCAAACGGCGACTTTGACGGTGTTTTCCACGGTAGGCGGTTCGGCGCGGATCAATGATGGCGATGCGGAAATCGAGACGGCAACAACGGATGCGCCCTATTCCAAGGTCATCGGCATTGGTTCACGCGTCGTCATTTCGCCTGTTGCAGAAGAGGGATGGAACTTTCTCGGGCTTTATTCCGGGACGACCTTCCATCGAATTGGGCAGTGCGACGATTATCTGGCCTTTGAAATGCCAGACGAAGATCAGCGCGTAACATTGCTTTTTGCAAAAGACCGCACGGTCACCTTCAATCTGGAAGGTGGATCCTATCCGGATGAATCCTATCGTCTGTCGGCCTCCAATCCATCGTACACACTTGGGACACCGACACGCATGGGGTATGTCTTCAAGGGATGGCGCGAGCTGATTTCGGGCAATGTCTATGAAGTCGGCGAGAAGGTCGAGTACGAGGTTGAAGCGCAGTACGATGAAACCATGGTCAATTCCTATCTGAGCATTGGATCGGGCGATTCACTTGTTCGCGTCGGATCCGAAAACGGCTTGGTTCTCACGGCGGTTTGGGAAATGGAATCTGCAGCGGTGGACAAAAAGCTTGTCACTTTCGTCGATCGCGACTATACATCAACAGCCGATCCGCAACCCTACAAGAAACTGCTCCATTTCCTTTTGGGGGTAGGAGAATATAGAGTGTTGAAGGGCCAATCGGGACTGAAGGATATCTACGAGGATACGACTTTGGTGCGTCCTCAAGGGCACGAGCCGACGGGTTGGACCTATGAACCGGCCGATGGCTCGCCTGCGTTTGAATTCGACTATGTCGAAAAAGTCGAGCACATGAGCGACAGCGAATCGGCCTACTTCAATGTTTACGGCGTCACCAACGGCGTCTACAGTACATTCCGTTTCGATGGCGTCGAAACGATGCGCTTTGTGGCGCGTTGGGACCGGTTCTACGATGTCACGCGCATGGAAGCGGACGGCGTTACCACCAACCGTTCCGTTTGGGTTCCCAAGAGCTGGCTGGATTCGAAGGGTTATACGTCCATCACGGAAGAAAGCTACAAGACGGATATTGAACAGCCTGGCGCCAATGGCGTACCGCTGTGGCAGAGCTACGTGTTCGGACTCGACCCCACCAACTCCGTGTCCGTTGCGCTGAACCGCCCATTCCATCTCAAGGCCGGTGAAAATACAACGCTCAAGCTTGATGGTGTCAAAGTCGTCAAATATCTCAATGACATATACGAAGCGAAGAATGGTTCGAATCTGCTTTCCATGTGGTCGGGTCGCGACTACCGGACCTACACGGTACGGTTTGCGCTGATGGGGACGGATGATCGCGTCAATGGTCCTTGGACGCAAATCGGCGAAGAGCAGGAAACCCCGCAGTTCACGATTGATCCGAATGCGTTGGTTTATCGCTATTATCGAATTGAAGGCCGGGTCGGGGCTGTCGGCAATTGATGTGCCGTACGGCAATATCGGACGGCTAAAAGAAAAGCGATCTCTCCCATCGGAGAGGTCGCTGTTTTGATTTATCCTATATCAATCGGTAGAATCAGACACAAAGCTTCGGTCGAGTCGGGTGATTCGACGGCCAAAGCGCCATGCTACGGCGATTTCCGGTTTTCAATCGCACGTCTTACTCACAAAGTAATACAAAGAGCATGGCGTGCGTGATGGATAGGAAGACAATGAATGGGGCTCTTGTTTGGCGGTTTTGCCGATTTTTGTAGTTGCTGTTTTATCTCTTCTTTAGTAGAATCACATACAAACCATTCGGAGTGTAGCGCAGCCTGGTAGCGCATCTGCTTTGGGAGCAGAGTGTCGTGGGTTCAAATCTCACCACTCCGACCATTCTCGATTGTTTCCTATCGGTGCCAGAATCTGTGCTAGTGTTCTCGGGGGAAGGGGCGAGCCTCAACAGCCGATAATGTGGCAAGCAAAACACTAAGTGTCGTCGAGATGCCAAGCCGAGTGCCGCATTGTATGTATGGCGGGGGTTGGGAGAACCAACGGGCGACTATTGCGCCCTAAGTGCTACGGGACACGTCGAGGAAGCGCACGGCAAGGGTAGCAGAATTTTCTTTCAGCGTGCAAGTTCGCTGGTGTACAACAGGACAATTACCAGCAACGCAACGTCAACACCAGTGTTGAAGGTCGCTAAGTTGGTGTCGAGTCGCCAAGGCAAAGAGCGAGCCTGTGAGAGCGGGGTGCGCAGGAAGGGATTGGGAATGGTGGTGCCCCGCAACAACTAAATCGCATGCGGTAGGCGAGTGCGGGTTATTCCCATTCGATTGTGCTTGGCGGTTTGCTCGTGATATCGTAGACAATCCGGTTCACGCCGGGTACTTCGTTGACAATTCGGCGGGATACGATATCAAGAACTTCGTAGGGGATGCGGGCCCAGTCGGACGTCATGCCATCGATAGAAGTGACGGCGCGAATACCGACCGTCGAGCAGTAGGTCCGGGAATCACCCATGACACCAACGGAACGGATATTGGTCAGAACCGTGAAGTATTGCCAAATATCGCGGTCGAGACCCGCCTTTTTGATTTCCTCGCGGAGAATGGCGTCCGACTCCCGGACGATAGAGAGTTTGTTTTCCGTGATTTCGCCGATGATGCGAATGGCGAGTCCGGGGCCTGGGAATGGTTGCCGCCACACGATATCGTGGGGGATGCCGAGTGCTTCACCGAGACCGCGAGCTTCATCTTTGAAAAGAACATTGAGAGGTTCGATGAGTTTGAACTTCATGTCCTTTGGAAGACCGCCGACATTATGGTGCGACTTGATGGTTTGGGCGGTTTTTGTTCCGGATTCGATGACATCCGTATAAAGCGTGCCTTGGGCAAGATAGTCGAATGTGCCGAGTTTGGCGGATTCTTCGTCGAAGCAATGGATGAATTCGGCGCCGATGATTTTCCGTTTTTTCTCGGGATCGGTAACGCCGGCGAGTTTGGAGAGGAATCGTTCGCGGGCGTCGATACGGACGACATGAATGCCGAAGAGACCGCTGCAGGTTTGCATGACTTGATCGCTTTCGCCTTTGCGGAGCATTCCGTGATCGATGAACATGCAGGTGAGTTGGTTGCCGATGGCGCGGTGAAGAAGGACTGCCACGACCGTTGAATCGACGCCACCGGAAAGTCCGCAAAGAACACGTTTGTCGCCAACGGTTTCTCGAATCTTCCGGATTTGCATCTCGAGATAGGATTCCATCGTCCAATTGGCGCGGGCATGGCAAATTTCAAACGCAAAGTTGGCGAGGATGTCGTTTCCGTAGACGGTATGCCGCACTTCGGGATGGAATTGGACGCAATAGATTTGGCGGGTGGGATCGTAGACGGCAGCAGGAACATCTCCATCGCTTTTCGCTGCTATCCGGAACCCTTCGGGAAGCGTTTCGACATGGTCGCCATGGCTCATCCAAACGTCTTGCCGACGCGGCAAGCCAGTGAAGAGCGGGCAATCTTCGAGTACGTCGATTGGCATTTTTCCGTATTCCTTGGTTTCTTCGGAACGGGCAATGACACCGCCAAATTGTTTGCAGCAGAGTTGCATGCCATAGCAGATGCCGAGGATGGGGACACCCAGACGGAAAATTTCCGGATCGCATGTGAAAGCATCTTCGGCATAGACGCTACGCGGGCCTCCGGAGAAGACAATGCCTTTCAAATCAGGAATTTGCCGAATCTGGTCTGCCGTCATTTCATGCGGTTTCAGCACGCTGTAAATTCCTTTTTCGCGAATACGGCGAGCGATGAGCTGGTTGTATTGAGAGCCGAAATCAAGAACGAGAAGAGTATCTGCCATGTTTTTCTCCAGAGGTAGCTGACTTTTTCGATTCTACCAAAAAACGGTTTTCTGCGAAAGATGCACGTGCGGGCAGGCCAGAGACGACGCATGTAAAGCGACACCCGATTTTACTGCGTAGATTATTGAGACGTCGCCCCTCATCTTCAATCAGCAATCTTCAATCTTCAGGGGCTTGTCCACCCCGAATACCCGCGTTTTCGCATGCCCGCGTCCATCATTCGTACAATTCCAACCATTT
>JBJEVW010000179.1:0-12533 GCA_051884735.1 Kiritimatiellia bacterium
CGTCTGTTTGTTGGGATGGGGGAAAAGGCGTTTTTTTTTTGGGGGGGGGCTAGAGCATAAACGGCTGGAACGTATCCCGATTGGCGATCGATTCCGGCGTAATGACGGGTTTGGAGGCGGTATGCATTTCCGAAACCATGATTGTCGTCACGTCCTTGCGGTCGGAATAGGCGGCGATCAGTTGACGGACCAGCGGCAAGTCTTCCGGCACGGGCCGCACGGCGAGCGCGGTAGGTCCGGGCACATTGACGGAGCGGAAGATGACATCGCCGCCCCGCATGGCGGTACGGAGGAATTCATTGTCGGCGCGATCGCGGCCAAGGACGATAAGGGAGCCGCCCGGGAAGCGGAAATGGCGTCCATGGTTGAGCAGTTCCATGAGGCGCGGTTCCTTGAGCCCCTCGTGTTCCTTGAGATTTTTGAGGCGGCGGCAGTAGCATGGCTCGGTCAGTTTGCATCCGCCGGCGGGGGACGGGTACTTTTTGATGCCGTACTTCTTGGCGAGTTCCATTTGCGGGTGGCGATTCCGGCCCTGCAAATCGAGCAACCGTTCGCGATCGACGAGACCGAGGCGTTCGGGTTCGGTTTCGTCGAGCAGCTTGGCGCTCAAGGGGCGCAGCAGGAATTGACCGGCGCCGGAGAGGTTGCGCACGCGATTGAGGGAGGAGCGCACCTGCGACATCGGGCGTTGGGAGAGCACCTCGCCGGTTGCGACGAAATCGAAGCCGTTTTCCTGTGCATAGGCCCATGCGCGTTCGATCATCCGGGCATGGCAATCGATGCACGGGTTGAGGCAAGAACCGAAACCGGAGGGCGGGTTTTCGAGCAAGGCGAGAATATCGGCGGTAAAGTCGACGGGATGGGCGACAAAACCGAGTTCCTCGATGGACTTGACGATAGGGCCGGGCGGCGCGTAGAAAGGGGAGGTGAAGACGATGGCTTCTGCGTGGACGCCCTGTTCGCGAAGGACGCAGAGGCAGAGAAGCGAATCAAGGCCGCCGGAGCAGAGACAAAGGGCGCGGCCGGGATGAAATTCAGACATAGGAAAATAGAAAATTCAAAAGAAAGGTATGAGAAAGAGTTTTGCGATCCATTATCTCCGGAATGACTGCGTGATTTCGCGGTAGGAGGAACGGTCGGCACCGGTGAAAGAATCCGCACCGGCATCGATGACGGGAAGAAGGGCCAGAATTTCTTCCTCGTGCCGTTTGGCGTCTTTTTCCAGATAGAGCAAAGCGAGATGGAGGCTCACGACGGGGTCGTCCTGACGCAAGCGCAAGGCACGTTGATAGGCATCGATTGCACCTGTGTAATCCTTCTTTTTCGTCAAGATGAGACCGAGCGTATCGTGCAATTCGAAGAGCGTCCGGTTCATATCAATGGCTTTGCGGACGAGGAATTCAGCCGATTTCAGATCGTCGAGCTGCAATTCGACGTAAGCAAGATTTCCATAGGGCTGGGCGGCCTCCCAGAATTTGCAGGCCTTTTGGAGGTATTCGCGAGCGGGGACCCAACGTCCTTTCTGTGCGGCGATGGAGCCGAGAACGTAGTTTGCAAAGGGGTGGTCGGGATTCAAGCGAAGGAGGGCGTGAGCCGTCTCGTTGGCGGATATGGTATCCACCAAACCATAATCGAGCAGGAGGATGCGCTCGAGCAGGGAGGGGGAATCCGGCGTGGTCCGTTGCGCGAACCGGAAGTTGTCGCGCGCTTCGAGATATCGCTGTTCGAGAATATTGAGGATGCCGAATGCGATTGGGGCGTGATAGGTTCGTGCGACAGGGTTCTTTTGGAGCCGGGCGGCGAGGCGCGCCATTTCCTGCTTATAGTCTTTGATGATTTTTGGCTCGGAGGTTTTCCGAAGTCCGGCGAGGCGTGCCGAGAACAAGGTAAAGAGCGTCTCCGGCGTTTCGTTTGGATCGATTCGCATGCTCTCGTAGAGGAGCTTGCAAGCTTGTTCGATGCTACCGCGGGAAAGCATCAGGTTTGCCTCTTCGCGCAGGTATTCCGGTTCGGGCAGGTCGAGTTCCTTCAAGCGGGCGAGCAGCGGACCGGCTTCTTTGAGTTTGTGCTGGGCGATTTTGGTATGGTAGAGACCGAGGGTAGCGTGGAGGCTGTTGGTATTGACGGCGAGCGCCTGTTCGAAGTAGCGTGCGGCCTCGTCCTTGTTGCCTGTTCGATCGTGGATATTGGCGAGCGAAATCAACATGGAAGAGTACTGCGGCGTATCCGTCTGGTTGCGTTCCTCGTGGGCGCGAAGGGCGGAATCGAGCGTCTGGATAGCGATTGGCACCTGGCCGGAGAGCGACCATGTCCATCCAAGAAGCATAAAGGCTTCGGGACTCAAGATATAGCCTTGCGAGCGCGTCAGATCCCAGATGGACATGGCCCGGGCCGGGTTCTTGACGATTTCATCGAGTTCCTTCTTTGTTTTTTCCAGACCGGCTTCATCTTTCCGGTTGCCGAGCAGAATATGGAGATTGAGCAGGACGGAAACGTTTTCCGGATCGAAATCGTGCAATTTGCGGAGAAGCCGGAAGGCCGGCTCCTCGCAGTTTTTCATTTCGAGGTTGTAGGCGAGGTTGTTGCCGACAAAGGAGATATGGGTGCGAAGCCGGTTCCGGATCAGGGTCGCGATTTCGTTCGAGATGTGGCGGTTTTCGTTGAGACGCGCATTGAATTCATCGAGCAAGACGTGGAATCGCTCGGCGCTGGCGAGGAGGTTTTCCTGTGCCGTTTTGGCTTCTTCGCCGGAGGAAGGGGCACCGACAAAAATAAAGTCTTGTGTCAGCGGTGCGTATGGATTCAGGTTCCAGATATCCGGATAGAGCGTCAGCGCGAGGTGTTTGTCGGGGTTTTCCGTTTCACGGACAAACGTACGCAAAAAGAAGAAGAAGTCGGTATTGAGGGCGACATCCAGAGCGGGTTTTTCCGAGAGAAGATCCCGCATCAAGTATCGTCCGATTGGGGAGACGGACTCCATGGGTGTCACGATGGTCGCGGGGAATTTCCGCTCGAAGGCGCGCAAGCGGATCATGGGGCCGAAGATTTCGTCGGCGATAAGCAAATCGCGGTTTTCGAGGCTATCCAAGACGGTATCGGAGTAGGCTTTCACCTCGCGGACGATCCGCAAATCGGCCTCCGGTTTCGAAAGGGTGTATTCGCCCAGCAGAAAAACGGCGCCCAAGCACCAAGGAATCAAGAGGAGCCGGGGAGATTTCGGGTAGCGGAAGAAGAGATATTGGCGAAGGGCGATCACGAGGAATCCGAAGGTGAAAGCGGCCAACGGGTATGTGAGGAGGAGGTTGCTGGACGGACCGAGAATCGACCAAGGGGAGAGTTGGCTGTACAGAAGCGCGACAGCCGATGCAACGAAGGTGCAACCATACAGTACGCCGGTCCGGTTTTCGTCTGATGTCAGCGCATGGCGTCCGGTAAACAAGACGGCGCAGAACGGGAGAATGACGACACCGAAAAGGATCAGCCATCCGCGATTGACGATGGGCGCCATTGCCTTTGAGACAAGGCTGTTGGTGTAGTATTTGAAGACAAGGCTTTTGCTGGAGAATTTCCGGAGGGAGTAGCTGTCGGAGTTTTCGAACAGGGAGACGGAAAGAAGGGCTCCGAAGGAGAAGAATGCGGCGAAAATCAGGAGCGGAACGAGGATGGTGAAGATCCAAGAATGGCGGGAGCGGATATTGATAATCAGCAGCAGCGCGAAGAAGAACGGAAAGAAAGAGAGGCAGTTTCCGGATTGGGCGGAGAGAAAACCAAAGAGACCGGCGGCGATGAAAGCGAAGCGTAGGCGATCCTCAATGAGCGTCCACATCATACCGAAGCCGCAGAGAAGCAGCCCCGGGAGAAAGAGCGTATCTTCATTGAGCGTTGCGGAGGAGAACCAGACCGGGAGCGAGAAAGCCTGCGCGACGGCGGCGGTCAGTGCCGCAAACCGAAGAATCTGCCATGTTTTTGATTCGGCGTGTTCGGAGAAACGCTCAAGCGTTTCGTTCGGCAGCATGATGCGGTAGATGGTAAGCGCAAGCAGATAGGAAATGCCTGTGGCGGCGGAAGCGCAGAGGAGGATGAGGCAATTGAGGGTCCAGATGGAGAGCTGCGGACCTGCGATTGCGACGAGCGCCCGGCAGAAAAAAGTCGACAGGGCCTGATTCGGGAGGGAAGCGGGAATAATACCCAGCCAAACGGAAGCCTGTGTCGACGGATGGCCCAGGAACGACCAAAAGTTCGCTGTCCAGGAAAAATGGATGATGGACAGCAGAAAAAGGGCGAGCGCAATCCACCCGTCGACGCGGCGAAATGCGATATGCGGATCCGGAAGGGAATCCAAGACGGGATTTTGAGGAGGAATATCTTCTTGTGTCATGGCTGATTCTGTTCGACAAGTATACAAGACACGAACGAGCCGGTCAAATTTAGATATACCAAATCTGCCGTTTTTGGAAAATTGCCTATCGGGATTCCGATCTTTTTCCTAGCGATAGGGGAACGAGCTGTTTTTTGCGTGGGCGTTATGCATTTCGCGCCCAAGCGCGGATTTCGTCTGTCAGCGGTTCGACGGACTGGACAACGGCCTCGAGGAATTCGCCATCGAAGTCGGGATCGGGCAGGGAGACGGTATCGCCCGGTTGAGCGCCATAGAGGCTTTCGGCGAGGCTGCCGCGCGAGGAGACGATATCCAGCCGTTCATCAAAATCCCATGCGCCCAAGATTGCGATACAGCGGGTTTCACCGGTATCGAAGGCGATGGTCACGCGGCAACCGATGGTCACGCCGTTCGTGAGATCCGGATCGACATCGAAATCGTAGATTTTGGCGGATGCGAGTTCCTGGCGCAGTTTCTCCATGCGGGCAATCAGCTGGCGTTCCATATTCCGCGCCGTTTCGTATTCGAAATTTTCGCTCAAGTCGCCGAATTCTTTGGCGGCTTGTATATCACTCCGGTTTTTCGGCATATCCTCTTGGAGGATTTTGTTCAATTGGGCTTCGCGTTCGCGGTAGGAGCGAAGGGATGTCGCATTTTCAGAAACCATGGCGAAAGAAGAAAAAAGAAAGGTTCGAGAATGAAGCGGCGGAAGCAGCCCATAGACAGGCTGTCTTCCGCCGTCGATTCGTATGGAACCGAAGATACGCGTTGGGGATTAGGCGCTTGTCCAAGCGACGACTTCGGGCGGAAGCGGTTCGATCGAAATGATTTTGTAGGACGTCTGTTCGTCTCCGACATCGACATCCAAGACAATCTCGTCGTTGACGACATGATCGAGGAGGACTTTTGCGAGCGGAGTTTCGCAGGAAATGATATTCAAGGTTGTATCGCTGTCCCAAACACCGAGGATGGCGTAGGAGGCCTTTTCGCCGTGGGAATTGATCACGGTAACATAGGATCCCATGCCGACATGGCCATTTTGTTCGGGGACATCGGTCGCGAAATTGAATGCCTTGACGTTTTTGAGATCGTTTTCGTATTGCGTCTGGCGGGCGACGAGCGCGCGTTCGGCATTGCGAGCGGATTCGTACTCGAAGTTTTCGGAGAGGTCGCCGAAGCTCTTTGCGTGTTCGATATCTTTCCGGTTTTTGGGCATTTCCTCGTTCATGAGGTGATCGTAGGCCGCCTTGCGTTCCTGGTAGGATCGCGGGGAGGTGACATTTTCGGCATAGAAACCGCGGACAACTTCTGGTGCGGGCTTTTCCTGATACTCTTCCAGTTCGGGATAGGCGTCTTTCAACGTATTGACGAGGCGCGTCGACGGGTATTTGCCGATATACTTTTCGAGCGGGCGCAAGCGGACGAAGATGGTTGCGCGCTCGGCGGCGGACATCTGCTTGGCGAGTGGCAAGAGCCACTTGGTTCCGTCCTCCGACTTGGTGACGAGTTTGGCGTCCTTTTTGGATTGCGTTCCGGAGAGGATGAGCTTTTCGATGGAATTGCGCATCTTGAGATCATCTCCGGCGGCATCGCGTTCGAGCGAAGCAAAGGCTTGGCTGACGATTGCGAAGGGGGTGAAGATTTTCGCCAATGCATCCTGGAGCTTCTTGTCGGTATAGAAGCGGCAAATCCAATGGAGGAGCGGGAAGGATGGGAATTGTTTGGAGAATTCCTTGCGGAGGAATGCCTCGAAATCGGCGGCGCCGGCGCCGAGGAGCAACTTCGGAGCGACGCGGTCCAAGAGGGCCGCGTTCATCTGTTCGCGAACGGAATCGCTGAAATTGGTCCTTTCGACGTCTTTTGCCTGGATCATATCGATAAACTTTTTGGCAACGGCCAAATCGGTGTCGATCGGAAGCGCGTCCATAATCTCGCCCATCATTTTGGCGGGGAGTTTGGCGGCGGCATCGAGGATGACCGAGGACATGCAGAGCGTATCGCGCAGGAGGATGGTGTTGTTTTCGGCGGGGACGAATGTTCCCTCGAACGCGAACTCGTCCTCGGCGGTATCGCCCAAGCGGAGCGTCACCTTGTCGAGGCCCATGCGCAAGGCGAGCATGATGGCCCGCACCTTTCCGGGATTGCCCAGTTTGCGGTCGGCCACGCTGGCGCGCAAGAGGTAGGCGATGCGATCGGTCAGGATGGCGCGCTGTTCCTCGGTGAGGACGTCGGCTCCGGCGCCGACGAGGAGGTGTTCGATCTCGTCGAGGAGTTTGTACGAATCGCGTTCCGTAGCCAGTTTACGGATCATTCCTTCGTTGACGGCGGTCGGCTCTTCCTGTTTGCTGCGGGAGATGAAGGAAAGATTTTCGGACTTGCGGGTGGCGGCGGGGATGTAGACAGACTCTTTTTCGGCGAGTTGCTTTTTGGCCTGGCTCCAGAAGTTCTTCCACTCGACGGAAGCGGGAAGGATTCCGGCGGTCAATGTCTCTTGGAGTTTTTCGACGGTCATTTCGCCGAATACGCGGAGGGTGTCCTCGACGACATCACCTGCTTTTTCGGCGCACAGCTGTTCGAATCCGGCGGGATCCTTGTGGCGTTTGTAGAGGATGCTCGTTTCGCTGATGGGCTCCAAACTCTCGGCGGCAAATGCGAATCCTTTCGGGCGGAGGGCGTCCGGATTGTCGTCGAAGCGGATGTAAACGCGTTTTTCGAAAGCATCTTCCTTTGCGACTTCGCCGCAGATGTGGTTTTTCTTGTCGACGACGACGAGACCCGGCTGCAAGGTCAGGAGGAAGTCCAGACGTTTGAGCGATTCGGTGGGGCGAACAGAACCGAATTCGCAGCAATCGATTTTGGCCTGCGTCAGGCGGTTGCGTGCAGCGGCCTCTTTGAGGATTGCGGCGCATTCGCGGCCGAAATTGAGTTTGTCGCCCGTATAGGTGGCGTGGATTTGGAAGATTTTGGAGAGGGCGGGCACCATGCCGTGGTCCACGAATTTCTGGACGGCAAAGGCATAGCTGCCTTCGCGCGGCTCAAGACGTTTTTCGTCTTTTTCGTTGGCGAGAAGGATGACGATCTGCCGGAATAAATCAAGAACCTTATCGGCGTTCGGATTTGGTTTTTCAGCCTCTGTGACCAAAAGGAAAGCGAGGTTGTCGGCGGAGACGGATTCGGGATATTTCGTGGTTTCTTCGGACATGGGAAAACCTTTGTCGGAGTCGGGCGTCATCCTCTCGCGCGACAGCGGCGAAGGAACGGCCGTCTGATTACTGTAGATAATTTTCGCAATCTTACCATAGATGAAATATCGTTTCCAGCGAAAAACGAAAGCGGGTGCAATCGTGGCGCAATCGGCGGGAATTGCAGGTGGAGAAAGGTGAGCGGAATGCAGCGCAGACGGGCTAGACCGCGCGGGAGCGGGCCTGGCGGTACCGGATGGTTCCGGCCGGCTCTTTGAAGGCGAGATGCTGTCGCGAATCAAATGTGCAGCCGGTTCTGGCAGTCGCACCGCGAGTCTTTTCAGCAGGTCAATGCGATTGCGTTTCGGGATGCAAATCAGACCATGATGATGGCAATGCCGCGTTGTTGCAGCTACCCATTCTCGAACCCATGCGCCATCCGCACGAATTTATCGAGGGCGGCAAGGCGTGGAATGTGGCTGTCGTCCGTGACGAGCGTATCGGCCGCGGCGGGGCGGCAATACGAGCGCGGTTGCGTGTCGGGGCGCATATTGTTGATTCGTTGTGAACGGAAACGGGAATATCGGTGCGAACAGACCGGAGATGAACGGATTCAGGAATGGGCGGAAAACGGTATTTACCTCAGCAGATTTTCAAGATAGAATCCACGATATATCTTTGCAACCGAGGATGAATCATGATTGATATTTCAGCAATCGAACGATTGGATGACAAGGAGCAACTGGTGTTGTATGTCTTTGTCTTTGTGGGTGCGGGGCGAAATCTTTCGGATCGTTTTATCGAGAAAGTGATGGAGAGGTCCGGAGTCCAGTTTCCGAAGAGGTGGAGTGTCAATGTGCTTTGCGAACCGCTTTGCAACGCAAAGATTCTCGACTGCGTGTCGAAATCCCGCTATGCCGGATACACTTCCTACCGTCTGGCCGATCGGTTTCTGCCTTCGGCGATTGCACGGCTTTTGGAAATCAGTATCGAACGGAATTGGTGGGTGATTTTCGGCTACAATGACGCGCAGCCTAGTTTGGATCGTTCCAGAGTCGAGAAGTCCAGATTGGAAATGCTGGATTTTGGCTGGGACTGCACCGAAATGGCGTTTCAGATGCGTCAACTGCTCTCCGGCGCATTGCTGAACCCATTCGTTGAAGGTTTCTTTCAAGAATCATCCGTCCAGTGGAAGGTGTGCGCGATCCTTCCCAAGCTCGTTTTTTTTGATGCTCCGGAGCCGTTGCGCCTGAAATTCGAAAAGGGGACGCCGCTCTCCGTTTTTTTCAAGCTATTGGCGGTACTCCTAACACGGAACGCGAGCGTCGGGTGGCTGTTGGAACAGATAGCCAATGCGGCGCGGGAGAAGCGCATCGCGTTTTCGGCTCCGCAGTATTGCGAATTTGTTTCGTATTGCATTCTCTGCGGCCATACCGGGTGGATTGATGGCGTGAAGGACGGCGGCAAGGGCTCAGGCGATTTTGCCCAATTGCCCGATGTGCTCCGTGCGGGCGGTCTCGCCACGGCCAACAACATCTGCTCGCGGGTGGACAAAGCCGTCGATTTCGGGGATCTCGACTACCCCGCAAGCAATATACTGGCTCTATTGGTCAGTCTTTTTGCACGTCCGGCATCGACACGCGCCGCCAAGTATATTCGGGAAATCGCACCGAATCCAAATCGGCAACGTTACTACAACGGCGAAGGCGAAAACAACGAAATCGATGCGCGCAGTTCGATTTATTATTCGGTATGCGACTGCCTGAACAGAGAGGCGCGGATCTCTGCGGTGACGGAAAAGGAGTTCGAATTCACCCGTACTTTGGGCGTGCTTGTACAGACGATGCTCAACGGCATGAACAAGAAAGATTCGGCTCGAATCGTCAAGCGGATGCTGACATCGGCCGAACAGATCGTTGGGGTGGGCTATCCGACGCTTGCGGGTGCGTATCTGTCGGTTTTCGGGTGGGCTCTGCCGGAGGACGAGAAGGAAAAGGCGGACGCGCTCGTAAAGCGCATTGCGGAAAAAGGCGGCGTCTGGTTCCGCCCGTTTTTCGGCGTTGCTTCATCATGGCAGCGTATTGTCGATGTGTTGAACGAGCGGCTGCCGAAAAAGGTCGCGAAGAAGTTCGGCGATTCGGGCAAGGTGAAGAGCGGCCGCATCATCTGGGGAATCGAAGAGGATGCCGGTGGGTTGATGAAACTTCAGCCTCTCTTCCGCGGGCCGCGTGGTGCGGTCGATGGGGCGGATGACAAAAGGCTCACGACGAACGCGCTCCTCGGCGGCAAGTACGATGACTGCATGACGGATGCGGACAAGGCTGTTGTGGGCGTCTTGCGCAAGACGAAATATGTCGGTGCGAAAGACGGGTGGGGTATTTCGGCCAACCTATATGCAACGCTTTGCGGACTGGACAATATGGTGAAACTCGAACCGGACCAGAAGGCAAAGTCGTATGTGGAAAAGCCGCTCCGGTTCGTCCGGCGTGACATTCCACTGTCCGCAAAATCAAAGAAAGACGGCGGGCTCACGCTAACGGTTCCGGAATGGGCGATGCAGCGAAATCGTTTGTGTTTCGTCCTGAAGGCCCAACCCGATTGTTACGAATTCTATCCCATCGACAAGGATAAAGCGCCGCTTTTGGATGTTTTTCGCGAATATGGCGATCGAGGAACGATCAAACTGCCGAAGGAGGCGATGGCAAAGGTGCGTCCGTTGCTCGGACGAATCGCCGCATTGATTCCGTTGCAAGGTGATTTGGCGAATGCGGCGGGAGAATCGGGGCTAAAGCGCATTGCAGGCGATGCGACGCCGCTCGTGCGTCTTTCGATGGAGGAGGATACGCTTGCGATTGCACTGCGGGTGCGTCCGGTGGCGGAGGCAAAGAGCATTGTCTGCGAACCGGGCGCGGGGCAGGCTGAACGCACGGTCGCGCTGGCGGATGGTGCCGCCGTACTTGTGCGCGATTTGGCGGAGGAGAGGCTTCGTGCGGAGGAGGTCGAGACGGTGCTCGCCGATTGCGAATCCTGGCGTGAGGGTCGGTTGGACTGGGCGGTCGATGACCCGGGTGCGGCGCTTGCGGCCCTGTCTGCCGTACGAGGACTGGGGGAGAAAGCGCATGTCGAGTGGCAACCCGGGAAGAAGATCGGGCTGGCGAAGCCGTGCCGGCGCCTTGCGCTGGGCGCGACGCTCGGGGCGGATCGCTGGCTCTCCGTGAATGGCGATTGCGAGCTGGACGATGGCCGTGTGGTGACGCTCCTCAAGCTGCTCTCCCGTTTCGGGAAACGGATCGGGCGCTTTGTGCCGATCGACGAGAACGGCTACGTCGAGCTGAGCCGTCCGCTCCTTCGCACGCTGGAGGCGTTGGAGACGGCGGGACGCGAGAGCAAGGGAAAGCTCCTCGTACCGCCCGCCGCGCTGCCGATGCTCGATACGACCTTTGCCGAGGGGGGCGCGGAGCTAGCGCTACCGAAGACGATGCAGATCGAGACGGAACGCATCCGTTGCGCGCTGTCCGGGCGGTATGCCGCTCCGGAACGGCTCAAGGGCGTGTTGCGTCCCTACCAGGAAGCGGGGTACGAGTGGTTGGCCCGACTGGCGGCTTGCGGGCTCGGCAGTTGCCTGGCCGACGACATGGGGCTTGGCAAGACCGTGCAAATCATTGCGCTTCTGCTGGCACGTGGCGCGGAAGGCGCATCGCTCGTCATTGCACCGACATCGGTGGCCGGGAACTGGCGCGGCGAGATCCGCCGCTTCGCGCCAACGCTCCATCCGATTATCGCGGGCGATGGAGACGACGGAAACTGGCTCAAGGCGGACGCGCGCGATGTCGTCATCGTCAGTTACGGTCTGCTCGTTTCGCGTTCGGCGAAATTCCTTTCGCGCGAATGGAACGGCGTCATTCTGGACGAAGCGCAGGCGATCAAGAATGCCGATACCGAACGTGCGAAAGCCGTCAAGAAACTGTCTGCGAAATTCCGCGTCGCCGCGACCGGTACGCCGGTCGAGAACCGCCTGACCGATCTGTGGAGCGTCTTCGACTTTCTCAATCCGGGTCTGCTCGGGACGGAGGATGCCTTTATCGAAAAGTTCACGGACGGCGGCCGCGCCACGGCTGCGCTGAAGAACCTGGTGCGCCCGCTTGTCCTGCGGCGACTCAAGCGCGATGTGCTCGACGATCTGCCGGAGAAGACGGAAATCACGCTCTCCGTGCCGCTTGAAGGCGACGAACGCGCGGGCTACGAGGCGTGCCGCGTCGCGGCACTGGATACGCTCGAGAAGGGCGGCAAGGAGAACCGCATTTCCATCCTCGCCGAACTGATGCGTCTGAGGCGTTACTGCTGCCATCCGTCGCTGGTGCTGCCCGAAGTGGCGGCGGGGGCGAAGCTGGAAGCACTGCTGGAGTTGTTGCGCGATTTGAAGGGCGCGAACCATCGCGTGCTGGTGTTCAGCCAGTTCACCGACTTCCTGAAAATCGTCGAAGCGCGGGTCAAGCAAGAAGGCTTTTCCTCCCAGTATCTCGACGGCGCAACGCCGCCGCAAGAGCGCGAACGGCGCGTTGCGGCATTTCAGCGCGGTGAGGGCGACCTGTTCCTCCTGTCGCTCAAGGCGGGGGGCACGGGTCTCAACCTGACGGCGGCAAACTACGTGGTGCTTCTCGATCCGTGGTGGAATCCGGCGGTCGAGGATCAGGCGGCGGACCGTGCGCACCGCATCGGCCAGCGCAATCCCGTCACGGTCTATCGTCTCATTGCGGCGGACACGGTCGAGGAGCGCGTCCTCGAACTGCATCGCGAGAAGAAGGATCTCGCCCGCGACATTCTCGACGGAACCGGCTCCACCGCCCTGACGCCCGAGGTGCTGATGAAACTCTTTACGTAAATCGGTGGCAAACGGCAAACAAGGCAATTTATGCACTCACCCTTATCCCGGTTTTTCGGGATGAATGCTCCCGGAACCGGGGCAACGCCTT
>JBJEVW010000180.1:0-3015 GCA_051884735.1 Kiritimatiellia bacterium
CGTTGAAAAGGCGGGAAGGCTTGTGGAATCATGATTGCGGAGGGGCGGGGTAGATGAGAATCTGCTTCAGCGAGTTGCAGTTGCGGGAAGAAAGGCATAGAATTTCCTCAATTTAACCAGTTGCCTCCATACGGGGGAGTATTTATGAAAATTACTGCAGACGAACTTCGTACTCGCTATCTTGAATTCTTTCGTTCCAAGGGTCATGCTGTCATTTCCGGAGCCTCGTTGATTCCGGAGAACGATCCAACGGTTTTGTTTACAACGGCAGGCATGCATCCGCTCGTTCCGTATTTGATGGGGCAACCGCATCCTGCGGGGCGCAGGCTGACGGATGTCCAGAAGTGCGTTCGCACGGGCGACATCGATTCGGTCGGCGACTCGGCTCACCTGACCTTTTTCGAGATGCTTGGCAACTGGTCGTTCGGCGACTACTTCAAGAAAGAAGCGATTCAGTGGTCGTTTGAGTTTTTGACCACGCAGTTAGGCTTTTCCCCGGAGAATCTGTACGTAACGGTTTTTGGTGGCGAGGATGGCATTCCCGCCGATGAAGAAGCTGTTGCGATCTGGAAGTCGGTTGGCATTCCGGAGTCCCACATTTTCCGGCTGAAGAAGGAAGACAACTGGTGGGGACCTGCGGGGCAGACGGGTCCGTGCGGACCGGACACGGAGATGTTCATTGACACGGGGAAGCCGAAATGTTCGGAAGGCTGCCGTCCGGGGTGCTACTGCGGCAAGTACATTGAGATTTGGAACAATGTCTTCATGCAGTACAACAAGAAAGCGGACGGCACGCTGGAGCCGCTTTCGCAGCACAATGTCGATACCGGAATGGGTGTCGAGCGTACGATTTGCATGATGAACGGGTACGAGACGGTGTATGACACGGACGTTTTCGTGCCGATTCTCGCGAAGATCCGGGAATTAAGCACGGCGGCGGATTGTGCAGCGGAAGAGAAGACGCGTTCCGAGCGCATCATTGCCGATCACATGCGTACATCGACGTTCCTTTTGGGAGACCAAAAGGGAAGTGTCGTGCCCGGCAATGTCGGCGCCAACTATGTGCTTCGCCGGTTGATCCGCAGTGCGGTGCGCCATGCGCGCAAGCTTGGCATTGCCGCCGGCTTTACGCGCGAGATTGCGCTTGTCATCATTGAAGAGTACAAGCACGTCTATCCGGAATTGGAGCAGAACCGCGAGAAGATTCTCAAGGAACTGTTGCAGGAAGAAACCCGTTTCGGCAAGACGCTTGACGAAGGCAAGCACGAGTTCGACAAGATTGCTGCCATCATGAAAGCGCATGGCCAAAGCCAGATTAACGGACGCACGGCGTTCAAGCTTTACGACACGTATGGCTATCCGTTGGAAATGACCATTGAATTGGCGTCGGAGAACGGCTTCACGGTCGACCGTGAAGGCTATGAAGCGGCATTCCGCAAGCATCAGGAGCTATCCAAGCAAGGCGAAGGGACCTTCAAAGCCGGCTTGGCGGATCATTCCGAAGCCACGGTTGCTTTGCATACAGCGACGCATCTTTTACACAAAGCGCTCAAGCTTGTGCTAGGCGAACATTGCAACCAGAAAGGCTCCAACATTACGCCGGAGCGGTTGCGGTTTGACTTTACCCATCCGGAAAAGATGACACCGGAGCAAATCCAGAAGGTTGAAGATCTTGTGAACGAGCAGATCGCGAAGGATCTTCCGGTCAAGCGCGAAATGATGGCGCTTGACGAAGCCCGTTCCCAAGGCGCCACGGCGTTGTTCTCCTCGAAATATGGCGAGCAAGTCAGCGTCTATACGATTGGCGATTTTTCGAAGGAAGTCTGTGGCGGTCCGCATGTTGAGCATACGGGGGCGATGGGGCACTTCAAGATTTTGAAGGAATCCTCCTCATCGGCCGGCGTACGCCGCATCAAGGCTGTTTTAGAGCACTAGGTCTTTCTCCTCTTGGGGAGTTGCTTCCGGTTCCAATGGTTTCGGGGCAACTCCCTTTTTCCTCCAACAACACGCTCAGGCATTTCTATGGACATTACACTACTGGATCCTTCCACGGTAGGCTTTTGGTCTATCGTTCCGCCCCTTGTAGCCATTATCCTAGCCCTCATCACGAAGGAAGTCATTTCTTCGTTGATTATCGGCATTTTGGCGGGAACCACCATCTATTCCTGCTTTTTGCATCAGCCGGTTATCATGGTGTTCCGCAACATCTTGGAGCTCATGACAAGCAAACTTGGCGATAATGCGCCAATGGTGATTTTCTTGGCTCTTCTCGGTGCGCTTGTCGCCGTCATTACCTCGGCCGGTGGATCCAAGGCGTATGGCGAGTGGGCCTTCCGCAAGCTCAAGGACCGGCGTTCCGCCTGTTTCATGACGGCATTGTTGGGCATCATCATCTTCATTGACGACTATTTCAATGCGCTTACGATTGGCACGGTCATGCGTCCGGTCACGGAAAAATTCAAGGTTTCCCGCGAGAAACTGGCCTATTTCATCGATGCAACGGCAGCTCCGATTTGCATCATTGCTCCGATTTCCTCGTGGGCTGCGGCGGTTTCCGGCTTTATTGACGGCGAGGATGGCCTCGTGCTGTTTGTGAAGGCGATTCCGATGAATCTGTATGCGCTTTTGATGCTGTTCATGGTGTTTTGGATTTCGTTCCGGAAGAAGGGCGATTTCGGCCCGATGGCAGCTGTGGAGAATCAGGTTCTCTCCCGTGACGGCAACCAGAGCGATGAAGGTGCTGAACTGGATGAGAATGCCACGGCGAAGGTCAGTTCCAAGGGACGTGTTTTCGATCTTGTGGCTCCGATTCTCGTTTTGATTGTCTTGGCGATTTTCTCGATGCTGTATTACGGCGGATTTTGGGATGCGCCGGCGGAAGGTGGCGAGACCCGCACGCTGTTCCGACAGATTTCGGATGCCTTTGGAAACACGAGTTCGGGTCCTGCGCTGGCGTTGTCCAGCATGGGCGCCATTGTCTATGCGTTTTTCCAGTTTGTTCCGCGCAAAGTCCTC
>JBJEVW010000181.1:0-12516 GCA_051884735.1 Kiritimatiellia bacterium
AAATACAAAGGTTTTTCGAGCCATCATTTACTCATGACAAAGTTTGGTCACACCCAAAAAATCGGAATCCATTCTTGCGTGAAAGCGGAACTATGGTATTATGGATGCAAAGTTATCTCTTCACCTAGTATCCGATTGTGTTAGACATGCCAAAAAATATTCTGCAGGCCGCCCTTTCTCTTTTCGTTCTGGCAATTGCGTCTTTTGCGCAACCGACCGGAATGGCGTCCTCCAGTCAAGAACACGAAACGGCGTTCACGGCTTGGACGCATGACGATGGGCGCCCTGTCTTCGTCGCCGCCAAGAAAAAAAAGGATCAGGACAAGAAGAAAGACAAAAAGGCCGCGCAGGGAAATGACACCCGCCCAAATGTCCGAGCCGGAATCAATGCCGCCGGCAATGCGTTTATTCGCACCATCAGTGGAGAGACCTATTGGTCTTGTTGCCTGTTGGACGCGACGAACAACCAGATGGTCTACCAAGAGTTTGCCAACGAAAAGACCTATCCCGGCAACGCGGTCGCACTGATGGTTTTGCTGACGGCCGCCGAACAAATCCAAAATGGCACCCTAAAGCCGGATGAGCCGATCATCCTCTCGAAGACGGCCGTCAACGTTCCCGGTGAGAATATCCTGATGGTGCCGGCCGGAACCGCCACAACGGTGCGAGAAGCCATGCAGATTATCGCACTCCGTCCTAGCGTCAATCTTACGGCCGCCCTCGCCGAACGCTTGTACGGCACCCAAGAACAAGCCATTTCGGCCTTCAACGGACGCGCCAAGACGCTCGGCATGCGCAATACGACCTTTCTCGATTTCACGGGGCTCGATGGCCGCATGACGCTCGAAACGAAACGGACGTTTGCCGTCACGACGGCATACGATATGGCCGTCCTCGGCAAGGCTCTGATGCAAAACAAAATTGTTGCCGCCCTCGTCAAGGTCAAATCCGTCAAGACCATGCTTTCCGTTCAAGAAGGCGGCAAGGCCAAAGCCATCACAACAGCAAATCGTCTTCTCCGGGACGATACGCCCGGGTGCATCGGTCTTTGGTGCAATCCTCCCATGTCGCCGCATGCCGGCATCTACGGCATTTATGCTTTCGAACGGAACGGGAAACAGTACATTCTCTCCATTTGGGGTGCACGTACCTTCGAAGCCTTGACAAAATGCGGCCGGGAAATCATCGATCGTCAGATTCCGGTTTCCCAAGCACCCGCCGCTCCCGCTTACTTCTAGTTTTATTTTTCTTTTCTTCCCACCTTTCTTCTGTTCCTCCGCCATGACGATTCCTTCCGTTTCCACGATCTGGCTGATTGCCGGCATCGTAATGATCATCGCCGAATTCTTTTTGCCGGGCTTGATCATCTGCTTCTTCGGAGTCTCCGCCCTTATTGTCGGCGTTCTGAATCTCCTGATTCCCGCCGTTTCCAGTACGCTTTCCCTGCTGCTCTTCGGACTCTTGTCCGTCATTTTGCTCCTTGGCGTCCGTCGATTCATTCCCAAGACTTTCCACGGGAATGTGCAGCGTGCCGTGGAGGATCCGGACGGCGATGAAGTCGTCGGTGAAAAAGTCGTTGTCACGGAAGAAATCACCCCCGACCGGAAAGGAGCCGTTCTCTTCCGCGGTTCCCGCTGGTTGGCTGCCTCAGACAGCCCGCATGCCGTCAACGAAACCGTTGTCATCGTCCGTCGCGACAATCTCACGCTGATCGTCCGCTAACCACACCATTTTCCATCCACCCCCATCAAAACCACCATCCTTGCCATGTTACCAATCGTTGTTTTTATCATTATTCTGATTGTGATTGCCTTTTTGGCCTGCATCAAAATCGTTCCGCAGAAAAATGCCTGGATTGTCGAGCGTGTCGGCAAATACCATGCCACTTTGAATGCCGTGCTCCATCCTATCCTGCCCTTGCTGGACCAGGTCCGCTACAAGCACGATCTGAAGGAAGTCGCCATTGACGTTCCTCCCCAGCAATGCGTCACGCGCGACAACATCACCGTCGGCATCGACGGCATTCTCTACCTTCAGGTGATCGATCCGGTCCGTGCCTCCTATGGTATCGAAAACTATCTGTTCGCCTGCACACAGCTGGCGCAGACCACGCTCCGTTCGGAAGTCGGAAAAATCGATCTCGACTCCGCTTTCTCTGAACGGGCTTCCATCAATGCCGCCATCTGCACGGAGCTCGACAAGGCTTCCGACCCCTGGGGCGTCAAAGTCACGCGTTACGAAATCCGCACCATTGAGCCGCCGAAATCCGTTTTGGACGCCATGGAAAAGCAAATGCGCGCCGAGCGTGAAAAGCGCGCCAGCATCGCCGAATCCGAAGGCGAACGCCAGTCCCGGATCAACCGCGCCGAAGGCGAAAAGCAGGAAGCCATCGCCAAATCGGAAGGTGAAATGACCCGCCGGATCAACGAGGCGGAAGGCCGTGCCAAGGAAATCCGCCTTGTCGCCGAAGCCAAAGCACAGGAAATCCGGCTCGTGGCCGAGGCGACCGCCGAAAGCGTCAAGATGGTCGCGGACGTCATTCGCGCCAATCCAGATGCAGCAACGGCAATGAATCTGCGCGTGGCCGAGGCCTACGTCAAAGAATTCGGCAATCTCGCCAAACAAGGCAATACGCTCATCATTCCGTCCGATTTGGCGAATGTCGCCGGCTTCGTGAAGACCGCGATGACTGCTGTTTCCGCCACGACACCCAAGGCGTAACCGCAATGCCGAGCGACCTCGGCCGCTCAACCGCTTTGGCGGCCGACTCGTTCGAGCCGAAAACGAAGAACCGCAGAACCGGAGATTCCGGAACTGCGGTTCTCTTTTTTGTCGTGCATTCTCCAAACGGAGAACCTCAATCGACTAAAGCGATACCGTGAATGGGGCAGACGTCTTCCCGGAAGCGGAAATCTCGAAGGCCCCTTCTTCAAGCTGGTGCTGTCCATCCTCGTTCACATACGAAAGCATTTCCGGGGTAAGCGTCAGTGAGACAACCTTCGTTTCACCCGGCTCGAGATCGATCTTTTCGAACGAGACAACCCGCTTGAGCGGCTGCGTGAAGTAAGCTTCCAGATCGTGCAGATACCAGATTACCGTCTCCGCACCGGCCATTTTGCCGGTATTGGTAACAGAAACCTTGACCTTGAACGTGCCATTGGAACCCTTCTTAACAACCGGTTCCGCATACTCGAACGTGGTGTACGAAAGACCATAGCCAAACGGGAACCAAGGGCCATCCTCCTCCGGATAATCCTGATAATCGTGGAGTCCGAAGCGGGCGGGATGATGCTCGTTGACATAGACCGGAATCTGTCCGACGCTACGCGGGAAGGTCATTGCGAGTTTGGCGGAAGGATTGACCTTCCCCGTGAGGATTTCCATCGTTGCCTGCGAGGCCCCATAGCCGCTCTGCCAGAGGTAGAGAATCGCATCCACCTTTTTGGCGGACGCTTGAAACGCCAAGGGACGTCCGGCCGTCACAAGCGCGATGACCGGCTTGTCGGGGGCGGCCTTGCGGATCGCATCGATCAGCTCGTCCTGGAACGGAGGAAGGCAGATCTCGCGACGGGAATGGTATTCACCGGACTGGTGGCCATGCTCGCCGAGCGCCAGCAGGATGACGTCCGCCGACTTTGCGGCCTCGACAGCGGCAGGAAGCTGTTTCGGATCGAACTTCTTGATGACCTCGGCATTGGAAGCCGAAGACGGCTCGGGGCAACCCGGCTCGAAAACGATTTCCGAATCCGGGAAAAACTCGCGGGCTTTTGTCAAGAGGCTCGGTGCGTGCTTTTCGTCGTCGCGCGCAAGCGCGGCCCACCAGCCAATGTGGCAAAGGCTCTTGTCCCCGTTCGGGCCGATGAGGGCAATCCGCTTTCCTTTCAGGCTCTTGAGCGGAAGCGTATTCTTCTCGTTTTTCAGAAGAACGATTGTTTCGCGAGCCGTTTCAACGGCCGCCTGCAAATATTCCGGAAGCCAGCAGACCTCTTCCTTCGTCTTTTCCGGAGCGTACGGATGCTCGAAAAGCCCGATCTGGAACTTGACGCGAAGAATGCGCTCGACCGCCTTATTGACGACCTTGATTGGAAGTTTGCCTTCTTCGACCAGACTCTTCAGATTCTTGTAATAGCCATCGGACATGCACATGTCATTGCCGGCAACAAGCGAAGCTGCGGCGGATTCTGCAGGATCGGATGAAAACCGCTGTGCTTTGAGTTGGGAGACGGAACCCCAGTCGCTCACGACAAAACCATCGAATCCCCACCGGTTGCGGAGCACCTCGGTCTGCGTGTAGTAGTTGGCGACCGCCGGCGTGCCGGTAATATCGTTGAATGAACTCATGAGCGTACGAGCTCCGGCGGCAACGCCGGCTTCAAATGGCGGCAGATACCATTCCCAAAGCGCACGGCGGGAAATATCCGTGTAAGCGTAATCGCGGCCGCCTTCGCTGGCGGAATATCCAACAAAATGCTTGAGGCAGGCGGCAATATATCCGGGCTTCTTCAGTTGCTCGGGTTTGCGACCTTGATAGCCGTAAACCGCAGCCTTCGTGAAGACCTGCGCCGTCAAAGGATCTTCGCCATAGCCTTCGACGACACGGCCCCAGCGCGGATCGTGCGCAACCTCGACCATCGGCGAGAAGGTCCAATCGACACCACCGTCATTCCAAGCCTCCAATGCCGAAATGCGGGAAAGTTTCTCCGTCAGCTCGGGACGGAACGATCCGGCCTGCGCAAGCGAAACCGGAAATGTCGTGCGCCACCCGTGAATCACGTCGAACCCCCAGATGATGGGAATGCCCAGGCGCGAAGTCTCGACGGCAAGACGCTGAAATTCATTGCGTTTTTTCGTGCCGCCGCAATACGAAAGAATCGATCCGCATGTCGGCGAAAAGTTCTTCCATTCGCCCGGATTGTTTGGATTGCTGTCCAAACCGATCGGCATCTGCGTCAGCTGATCGATTTTTTCATCCAATGTCATCCGGCGGAGCAAATCCTTGACACGCGCCTCGACAGGCTGTTTGGGATCCTTGTACAGGGGTGTTGTACCCTTTTTGCAGATCTTTTTGGCAGACGAAGTCTTCTTCATAAAAAACAAAGCAGAGCAGTTGAATCGGAAGCGATGAATGAAGCAGATTGTAGCGGATTGTCCATTCTGGAACAACCGGAAAAACGAGAGGCCGTGCTGCATCATGCAACACGGCCGAGAAGTCACCCCCGCACCGGTCTCATCCGGGAACGGTATGCAAGGAATCCGGAAAGGCCCCGGAATGGAAACCGGAAGGCGACTGGCAAGAGTGCAAGCAAACGCTTACTTTTCCTCGACAACCCAAACCTTGACCGTCTGGGCGACCTCGGGATGGAGGCGGACAGACACATCGAAGGACCCGAGGGTCTTGATATGGTCGTCAAGCTCAATCATAGACGGCTCGATTTCGGGGAAACCGAGGACCTGAATTGCCTTGGCAATCTGAACGGCATCAATCGAACCATACAGCGTTTCGCCCTCGATGACGCGAGCGGAAATCGTAACCTTGGCATCCTTGAGAGAAGCGGCGAGCTTGTTGGCTGCGGCGAGAAGATCCTTGCGAACCTTCTCGCGCTCGGCCTGCAACTTGGCGAGACGGCGGCGGGCGGCCTCCGTGACAGGCTCTGCAATTCCCTGGGGAATCAAGTAGTTGCGGGCATAGCCGGGAGCGACATGAATGAGATCGCCGGCCTTGCCGAGCGATGCGACATCATTGAGAAGAAGCAATTCGATAGACATGGAATTCGTCTCTCTTTCTGTTTAGACCATGAGTCCCATAGAGCGGGCACGACGGATTCCCTGCTTGACCTTGCGCTGCTGGCAAGACTTGAGCCCCGTCATGCGCTGGGGAAGAATCTTTCCCTGTTCGCTGACGTAACGCTTGAGGAATTCGACGTCATTGATATCGATGACGGTAATGTCACCATTGGGTGTACGCTTGCGAAGCGGCGTCTCTTTGCGGTGAAACTTGCTATCTTTACGAGGTGCCATTTTTGAGTCCTTACTTTGTTGAAAAGGAATTACAGGAACGGAATATCGCCGGAAGGCGAGTGTTGGTCGGAGGAGCCGGGGCGTGACGCCGGATCCGACGCATTGAGCGGACGGCTGGAGGGCGGATCGAGGAATTGGACGGAAGAGGCAACGACCCGGTAGGTCGAACGCTCCTGACCATCGCGTGTCTTCCACTCATCCAGAATCAGACGGCCTTCGACGAGCACGCGACTGCCCTGATTCAGATAGCGTTGGACACTTTCCGCTTGCGCACCAAAAGCAATCACGTCGATAAACAACGTTTTTTTGATGAACTCCCCGGAACGATTCCGCCGAGAATCATCCACCGCAATACGGAAGTCCGTCTTGGCGTCTCCCGAACCGCCAACCCGATACTCCGGATCGCGGACCAAGGTGCCCATGAGGTAGATTCGATTCAAGCCAAACATAAATCCGTTCCCAGAAATAAATTATTGGGCGGAGAATTCTTTCTCTTCCGCAGCGGCTTGGGCGGCAGCGGCCGCAGCCTTCTCTTCCATCTTCGCCATAAACGCGGCGCGACGGGCATCATCTTTGGCCTTGGCAGCCTCGATACGCACATTGCGGGTCACGATCTGGAGACGATAGACTTCGTCGTACAGACGGAAACGATTGCGGAGAGCCGTTACATTGGCAGGATCAACGTCAAAGCGAACCTTGGCGTAGAGTCCTTGCTCACGCTTGTCAATCACGCGTGCGAAGGGACGGCGACCGATGACATCCGTAGATTCGATAGTAGCACCGAATTTCTGGATCTCGGCAACGAAACGCGCGATGGCCTGATCGAGCTGATCCTCGCGGACATCTCTCGAAAAGATGACCAAAGCTTCGTATTTCTTGGACATGTTTTGGATTCCTTTGAATGGATGGATACGGGAAATGATATCAGAAGTCGATTCCGTTTGCCGGGCTGCAATCAGCGAGCGACCATTTCGGGGCCGTTGTAACTGTTCATGGCAAAATCGGCGCCCTTCTCTGCCGTGCAGAGTGCTGCTTCCGCAGCCAGCCGGATGCCGGCCTCGACGGCCGCTTCGTCTTCCGGTTCGATCTTGCCCAACACACGATCGGCCAGGTTGGCTACCGGGTGATGCCCCATGCCAACGCCAATCCGGATGCGGACAAAATCGCGAGAACCGAGACGTTCAATGAGCGATTTGAGTCCATTGTGCCCTCCGGCAGAGCCAGTGGGCCGGATTCGAATCCGGCCAGGAGCCAGATTGACATCGTCGACAAGGACAATGACATCCGCAGGACGGACCTTGAAGAACGAGGCCAACGGCGCTACGGCATCGCCGCTGAGATTCATGAAGGTGGCCGGCTTGATGAGCAGAAGCGTTTCACCGGAAGGAGAAACGGCTTTCGCCGTATCGGCTTTTTGTTTGGACTCGCAACGCCAAGAACCTCCCAAGGAGGCGCAAAGCAGATCGATCGAACGGAACCCAACGTTATGAGGCGTCTTTTCGTACTCCCGACCGGGATTGCCAAGTCCAACGATAATCTTCATGAAACGGAATCGAGCGCAGAGCGGTCAGCTCGGGGCGAAACAATTCGCATGCCCGGCATCTCTGCGCAAGAATGGGCTTACTTCTTTTTCTTGGCAGGAGCAGCAGGTGCGGCGGCAGCGGCGGCATCGGCGGCAGGAGCCGCGTCGGCAGCCGGGACTTCAGCCTCGCTGGATGCCACATTGGCAACCACGAGATCGGCGTGCGTGACAACCGTGTACTTCTCCGGATCGAGACCGAGAGAAGAAACCTTGATGTCTTCTCCGACATGGAGGTTCGACACATCGACGGTGAAATCTTCGATGACGTCCGCGGGCAAGCAGACTACCTCGATGCTGCGAATCTGCTGTTCGAGAACGCCATTCTCCGTACGGACGCCGATGGCATCGCCGAGGAGCATCAACGGAATATGGACGTGCATCTTCTTCTTCGGATCGATTTCGCCGAAATCGGCGTGCGTAATCCGACCGGTACGGCCATCGCGCTGGATTTCACGAATGATCGCTGTGCGGCACTCATCGGCAACCTGAACGGTCACAACAAGCTGGGCATTGGCATGACGGGCGATTTCGCGCTCGAAATCGTGCGCGTTGAGCGAGAGAAGCTCGAACTCGCCCTTCAAGGTGGCCAAAACCGCCGGGATGCCGCCGGCACGACGGATGCGGCGAGCCGCGGAGGAACCGTGAGCAGCACGGGAATCCGCATGAATCTTGATTTCTTGGGCCATTTCTTTGGTCTTTCTTCTGAAATCCCATTCGAGTGAATGGGTGAGGTATGTTTATGTAATGAAAAGGGAATTGATCGATTCGTTGTTGTGTATCCGGCGAATCGCTTCGCCAAACAACTCCGCAACCGAAAGGACGGTAATCTTCTCGTGATGCTGCCAACGATCTTGCGGAATCGTATCCGTCACGATGAGTTCCGTAATCGAGGAAGACATCAAGCGCTCGATGCCTTTTTCGTTGAGAAGGCCATGCGTTACGGCCGCATGGATCGACTTGGCGCCATGGGCGGCACAGAGCTCGGCCGCCGCACAAAGCGTGCCACAGGTGCTGGTGAGATCGTCGACCATGATTACATCGCAACCTTCCACATCGCCCACAAGCGAATAGGCCTCGACCTTTTCGGCATTCATGCGCTGCTTGGCCGTGATGGCAAGACCGCATCCGAACATCCGGGAATAGGAGTACGCCTTCTTGACGCTGCCCGTATCCGGGGAGACGACAACCGGCTTGTCAAAATGCTTGTTCGCCAAATAACGGTAGATGACCGGCGCGGCATGCAGGTGATCGACGGGAATATCAAAATAGCCGACAATCTGTTCCGCATGCAAATCCATGGTCAGAATCCGGTTCGCACCCGCCGCGACCAAGAGATTGGCCACCAATTTGGACGTGATGGGAACGCGAGGCTGATCCTTGCGATCCTGACGGGCATACCCGTAAATGGGAAGAACCGCCGTAATCCGGTCGGCCGATGCGCGGCGCAGCGCATCAATCATGATGAGAAGCTCCATGAGCATCTCATTCGGCTTGCCGGAAACGGACTGGACGACAAAGACATCTTCGCCACGGACGACGTCCTTGATCTTTACGAAGGTCTCTCCATCGGGAAAATTGACAATATCCGCCGCACCGACCTCCGTACCGAGATACGCTGCAATGGCTTGTGCCAATTTTGGATTTTGTGTGCCGGAAAAGATTTTCACAGGGGAACCGTGCTGGATTGTTTTGTTCTGCCGAATGTGGTTGCCCGACATGGATTCGAACCATGTCTCAGGGCACCAAAGGCCCGTGTGCTGCCATTACACCATCGGGCAATGTCTGAACGACGTTGCTCCACACATTCGGTGGCAAACTCCTTTGAATCTGTTTGGCATCTTCCTCGCTTTCTGCAAGCCCAAAGACAGCCGAGCCACTTCCACTTAAGAGCGTGACAATAGCCCCACCCTTCCCAAGTGCCGTATCAAAGTACTCGGTTTTCGGATAGAGCCGTGAGACTGTTCGTTGGAGCCCGTTGAAAAGCGACGTTGCAGCCGCCCGTACATCGCCGGAGCAAACGGAACGGGCGCAATTCTCGCAAAAACCAGGCTTTTGTGTCAAGCAAAAATCTTCAGCGTCTACGGCTTCGTAGACAGAACGGGTGGAAATCGGGAATCCGGGGTGCAAAACAACAAGCCAAAACGGCTTCGGAGACGGCGCTCCGGGCGGCAAAAGACGCGAGACGCGCTCCCCGCGTCCTTCCATCAAAACGGCTCCTCCCAGCTGAAGCGCGGGAACATCGCTCCCGATCGACGCCCCGGCTGCCAGATACGCTTCTTCCGGAAGAGTCGGCTTCCACAGCGCCCGCAACGCACAAAGAACGCCGGCGGCATCCGCGCTTCCGCCGCCCATGCCGGCGCCGATCGGAATCCGTTTCACGATGCGAATGTCGCACCCAGCTTCCGGCCGATTGCAAACGCGACGCATGGCAATAACCGCCCGATACGCCAGCTGCTTCTCCATCGGGAGGTGCTCCAGCTCCGAACAATCAATTCCATTCTCCCCTACCGTCTGCAACGTCACCTCGCCATCCGTGCGCGTCCGGACACGCACCGTCTCAAAGACCGATACGGGCATGAGGATGCTACGCAATTCGTGGTACCCATCCGGGCGTTTCCCAAGAATTTCCAATGTCAAATTGACTTTTCCGGGGGCTTGTACCGTGACTTCGCGGATGGGGTTGCACATGGCTGTTCGGGGAAAAATTGATTTTTTGTTTGACGCCGGAAAAACGGAGCCGTCCGGACGGGATGATCAAAAGCAGGGCGCTGGCGCGGACGGCTCGTGCGGCAGAATCAGCATGCAATCGCCGTAACTGTAAAACCGGTACTTTTCCCGGATGGCTTCCGCATACGCTTCAAGCATCAACTCGCGCGAGGTCAGTGCGCTGACCATCATCAAAAGCGTGCTTTGGGGCAGGTGGAAATTGGTCAGCATGGCATCGACCGTGCGGAAGCGGTACGGCGGATAGATGAAGATTTGCGAACGTCCCTTTCCGGCGGTCACCACTCCATCGTTGGCTTGTGCGCACGTCTCGAGCGTGCGAACCGTCGTGCTGCCGACAGCGATGAGGCGGCCTCCAGGACGGCGTCGCAGGTCGGCAATGGCTTCGGCTGTGGAAACCGGGATTTCATAGCGCTCGGCGTCCATGACATGGTCTTCGATGCGGTCGGCCTTGACAGGGCGGAATGTCCCCGGCCCGACGTGAAGGGTGACAAATCGCCGCAAAACGCCATGACGGTCGATGTCCTGCAACAGCTCTTCCGAAAAGTGCAGTCCGGCTGTCGGCGCGGCAACGGCGCCACGCTCGCGGGCATACACCGTCTGATAGCGCTCGCGATCGGTCTGCGTGCGGGGATCTTCGAGGGTATCGCGATGAATGTACGGCGGGACGGGCGGAACGCCATGTCCATCCAGCAAATCGAACAGATCGCCTTCGTATTCAAGGGCCAGATCCAGATGGCCGTCGCGTTGGCTTTTCGCGAGAATCTCCGCCTTGAGCAGCCCGTCGGCCAGGACCATCCGCGCACCGGTGCGGGCGGGTCGCGAAGAGCGGCAAAGCGCGGTCCACGCCCCCGGAAATTGGCCGGAAGGCTCTACAAAGAGAACTTCAACTTTGCCCGGCGAATCTTCCCAATGTCCAAATGTGCGCGCGGCGAACACACGCGTATCGTTGAAGACCATGAGGTCGTCTGGATTCAGATACGAGAGAATGTCGCCGATATGGCGATGCTCGAAAACGCCGGTTTCGGCGTGAACCACCATCATCCGGGAGATGCCGCGGGAAGGCGGCGGAACCTGGGCAATCAACTCGGGCGGAAGCTGATAATCGAAATCACTCGTTTTCATGACAATCAAAGATAGAAACCCGAATCCGGTGCATGGTAACTTCACTCCCTTGGGGAACGGTATAGGATGACACACCGATCCGGAAATGCGACATGGAAGCTACACCGGTAAACGCCTATGGGTGCGCGGGATGGCAAGCTCCCGTACCGTCCGTTTAGATCTAAGCCTTTCCGCAAATCGAAATGGCATCCCCTACCGGATTCAGGCAAGCACGTCCCGTCGTAGGACTGACGCCCTCACGCGACTCGTGATGTCTACGGCGTTTCGTTGGAAAAAAGATAATCGCAATCAACCCCGAATGCAAGCGAATCTTTGCCGGACGTGTAATAAGTTAGTCGGTTGTATCTCCGCGCCTCCCCTTCTCCGCGTCCTCCGCGTTCTACCCCATTCCTCACACAGAGACACAGAGAAGTTCGTACCGACCGCAGAATGGAACCGAAGGGGACGCTCTGTAGAACGGCAAAGAGCAACCTCATATCGTGTCATAACGTTGTATGCTTGCCGTTTGAACACATTGAACGCACTGAACACATTAAACACATTCCTCCCCGTCCTATTCAAGGCTAAAACGTTCGTATTCCATCCCTCTGTACCTCTGTGTGATTCAATATCCCTTCCTGCCGCGCTATCAGAGTGTTGTGGGCGGAGGTCGGTAGGGCGGAAGGGTCGGGAGTCCCGACAGACGATAGCCTGCCAGCCCGACAGCCAGTTACCGGCCGCCGGGCCTCCCGGCCTGCTGAACTACTTCCAAAGCAGAAAAACCAGTTCAAGTTTTCTGCTTTGGTCACCGAGGCACGCGCGTGCCTCGGGCCCTCCCCTCCCTCGGCCACCTCATCCTGCATCTTCCCGTTTGGAAGCCTGCTTTTTCAATCCTAACGGAGGCGCCTGTAGTTTCTCCGCGTCCTGTCCCTCAATCTTCCAATAGTCGGTTGTTCCATCCTCAAAATCAATCCGCAAATATAGGCTCTCCCCAATAGGATAAAACGTTGCGCCTGCTACCGGTTTTCGAAAGCTAGTGTACTGTTCTCAAATTAACTAACCCTTGAAGTATCTCTGGATGCCGTTGT
>JBJEVW010000182.1:0-3005 GCA_051884735.1 Kiritimatiellia bacterium
ATGGTTTGGGGAATTCAGTGAAAAGCCGGGAGGCCGGAAACGGAGATGCGCCCTTGGCCCCCCAAAAAGAGACGAGGAATCGTATTATGCACTCAAGCATGGAGCCCGCTCAAAACTGACAATTCGGATTGTCGATGAATCTGGAAAAGCCGTTTCTGGAGCTCGGGTTTCGGTTGTTCATTGCAGGGGTTGTAATTTTGTAAAAACACAGTGGTTTACAACTGGAACAGACGCCACAATTGTCGTGGAAAACAAAAATGCGGACGAATATCGGATTGGCGTCGAAAAACAAGGATACTATGGGTACTTTGGTGAAATACACTTTTATTCCCAATACAATCGATGCGTCGAAAACGGAAAGTGGATTCCTTGGAATCCGCACGTTAATTTGATTTTAAAATCGATAGACAATCCGCTATCTCTCCGCGATTATGACATTTCGATTCGCGACGATATTTTAGCGATCCCTCTTGATACAGACATTCCGTTTGATTTGCTATCGGGAGACTTCCTCCCGCCATTTGGAAAAGGAATGTCCACAAATCTATTAATTCGAGTTTCGGGATATGAACAAGGTAGGGACGGACATGTGAAAACAGTACTTCATTTTCCGTCTGGCGGCGGACTTTCCAAGCATCCAAAAGACGGATTTTGCGACTATATGTATCCGAAACGAATCAACCAAATGGACTTTTCAGACGAATTCGTTCATGAAAAAAATGGATGTATAACAATGGATTTCCGACAATGATTGACACAGATCCAACGGGGAGAGAATACATTGCCCTACGCGTTCCCGAGACATTGCCGGACGGAAGTCGCACATTCCGTTACGGGATTCTTTATGATATACCTAGGATACACATCAGGGAGGATGGAAAAGGCTTTTATTCCTTTTGTGTCCGCTATTTCCTAAATCCGGAACCCGGAAATTCGAATGTCGAAGCGCCAATTCAATTGAAGAAATAACGCTCCAAAACTCATACCGAGAAACCTTCCATCACATCCTGGCAATCCAATGGTACATCATAGTTGGAAGGGCTACGCGAACCGGACATGGACAGCGAGGTGGCATGAACTTTTCCCCGCTGATGACGACCGCAACAAACTCACATGGAAAGGACGGTTCGGCACATTGCCAACCCTTTCCGGTCTTTCCCTTTACAACTTCTACTCTTCCGGCGATGAAGTTCTCAGTATGCGAGATTTGGTCGGTCCCGATGGTATGGTCCATCTGGACTACAACACGGGTGAGGAGAAACGAAACTATTCCTGGCAGAAGCAGGAACGCTTCAAAGGGCGAAAGCATTTCGATTTCCCTGAAGAGTTTGCTGCAACGGACCAAGCCGGATGGGGATTCAAATACCATTTCGAAAGGATTCCTCTGTCCGGAACGATCGATTTGATTCGGGATACTTATTTGTCGGCTGCGGATGCCAATGCGGCAACAACGAACCAACTCAAAACAGTTCCGGTGTTCGTCAATGCTCCTGCATCGATGTTTTCATCGACGATTTCCAAAAGAACCTGCGACACGCTGCTTGCCCAGTCGATTCCGGCGCTCTCGGCGCCGGTAGGAGTTGTTTCTTGCCTTTCCAATGGTATGGTTGGACATGAAATAGACGAAAACGACTTTTCCTCTCGCGGAGTTTCTTCGAAGAATTGGCCAAGACCAACTTCATTCCTGTATCAGCAACGGTTTCTGCACAGCGATATCAAAAACATCGCATTGCCATTGATCCCTTCAATTTGGAGTAAATTGACATCATGCGTAAACGATTAGGGTTTGCGATGGTTTTCGGCATCGCAATTGTCGCAGTTTTTACCATTCGAGAGTGCGACATTTCTTCCATCCCATCGTCGGAAAAGGCCCCTTTTTCGGCATACCCACGACAAGAGAAAATCCATCCTATATCAAGAAAGAACGAACAATTGGCCGGTTTATCACCCGAAATGCATCAAAAGGACGAAACGATAGACTCCGTTCTAGCCCAGAAGTCGATCCAACATGCCCGTCAACATGGGGCGCTTGCAAGCGTTGTGGTCGAGGCTGTCGATGAGACCGGAACTCCGGTCGCGGACGCCGATGTGGACGTTTACTTTTACGTACTCGACAAAGAACCGAACAGGAGAACGGGAAAAACAGATTCTTCAGGCCATTTTACCGCTGCGGCCAATGCAACGTGGGATGTTCGGTGTTTCGTCCGAAAGAATGGCTTCTATGAAGGTATCGGACGGCATTATCTTCAGGACAATCTTACGTCAAAATCCGTTGTCGATGACCGGTGGCAACCTTGGAATCATATCATTCGCGTTCGCATGTTGCAAAAAGGATGTCCAGCAGCTTTTCTTCGAAAGGTGGAATGGGACCTACAACTGCCTGAATTGGGAAAGCCATTCGGCTACGATTTTAATGTCGGGAGTCTCGTTGTGCCACATGGAGAAGGATTGGTTCCTCATGTGTTCTTCACAATTTCATCAGCCTCGGAACAGAATGAAGACGAGGAATCATCGTTTCTTAACATCGCGTTTCCCGGCGATGGATACGGCATTGTCGCCGAAAGAAGAGACCATGGCAGTTCTGCTGAATTACCTCGGAAAGCCCCGATCAATGGATATTGTCAAAGTACAAATCTCTTCCATTACGCTCCCGGACCAGCCCGAGGAAAACAAATCAACGACGACAACAATGAACGTATTTTCGTTTTCCGGACAAAGGAACCCAAGGGAGATACCGAAGATGATCAAATCCGTTATGGCTTCATGAATATCAACGGATTTTGTTCTGCACAAAGAAGAATTCAGTTCTGGTATGGAATCAGCAAGGAACCGGATAATCCAAATTTAGAAGGTTTTGGATGGTGAACATATACGAGGTTCAACTGATAGAACACAACAAAAATGAGTCCGCCGACATTTCCGACCGAGTCAACGGAAAAACTGCAAAACGCGGACATGGATGGCGTTCCCGATGGAACAGAATGGAGTCAAGCCTCCAATCCACT
>JBJEVW010000183.1:0-3001 GCA_051884735.1 Kiritimatiellia bacterium
AATATCATCCCAGCCAACCTTGTGTTGTTCGGTCATATAATCCAAACATCTCCTGATTACTCTCAGGATATTTTCAACACGCTTCCTACTGGATGGTGACGGGTTGTCAGTCATCACCCAATCGCAAAAATACGGGTGTTTCTCGATGGCGTGCTCGTAGTGGGAGCGGATTGCCTGAATGTGGTTAGACATCGCAGATTCATTAACCACAACTGTCTGTTGTTTAGTCATAGGTTTATTCCCGTTTTTCATGTCTATTTGTTTTGGCATTCGTCCATCATTTCCATCTGAAGGATCTCGCATTCCGCACTGAATTGGTCAGGCGTCACAATCAAGAATAGCCAGATCATAACGACAAACAACAGTATCGTTATTGTCCCGCCGACAATCTCAAGCACGGTGGATAGCATTTTCGGCCTATCTGAGTTCACGTGTCGTCTCCTTCCAGTTGGTTATTGTTCGTGCAGCGACGGATTAGGCGCCGTCGCACCGCCTGCGGTCAGACAAGGCCTTACTTGCCTTTCTTACCGCCCTTGCAGCCGCCTTTCTTGCAGCCGCTCTTCTTACTTCCGCAAGCCATTTCCTCACCTCCTTTCCAATTTGCTGTAAATGCGTCTTTGGCATTTACCATTGGCCGCCCGTGCGAACCGCGCGAGCATTACGCGTTTTCGCGTCGTGCGCAATTTTCGTCGTGCCGCCGATTTGAGCCGCGATTTTCGCGCGGTCCTTCTCGGCCATCCTGTCGTACTTTTCCAATGCCTTGGCATTGTTGTTGGTGCGACGTGCAACATCCGCTCGGTTTTGGGCGGACAATCTGTTGTATGTATCAAGCCTATTCGCCATGTTTATCACCTCCTTTCTGTGCAATTATTGGATATTCAAGAAATTCGTCTTATGGACCCGCGCAGCATTTCGAGAATACGCTGAACTAAAGCCTGCATGCGAATGAAGATGCTTCCTCTATTCGCTCCGCCCCCTTCACTCGAATCTAATTCCAGCCAGCGGCAGCTCGAACTTGCCGACCACGCCGGGCATCCTCCGCCGTGGCCGCATTTTGAGGAGTTGCCGCAACAAAATTTACAGAACGCCTCATCCCGTTCCCGGGCTGTTTTGTAGCGTTGTCCGTTGGTCATTCTTCCGGACTGGGCTTTATTCTGAATCGGTGGCGGATAGCCTTCTTGACCCCATAGCGCAACATGGGCTGTATGCTCGATCGACACTAGGGCCTTTATGAAGCGAATCCGCAACTCCTCATCGTCATCCGGCCTGTCGCATTTCGCACAAAAAGCCTGCACGATGATTTTATGCAAAGCCCAGTACATGTCCTCGTTTGTTTTGTTCATGTTCCTCCTCCGTTCTTCGTTTTTTTTCTCATTCTCATCTTCATCGTCGTTAGCCGATAAGTCCAATTGGTTGCCGCACTCATCAGACCAATAACCGTCGATCCCCGCATTCGGGCAATCGCAATTGCAGAAGAAACAGTTTTTTCATTTTTACCTCCTTATAATTTCCTCGTGTCAATAATCGTTTTCTGTTAGCGGTGAAGGTTCTGCCGATTGTCGCTTGAGCATTCCCTGCACATATTTTGGAACGGACATCATCGGCTTTTTTGCTTGGTGGGAGCGCAATCTTGCCTTTGGCTTTCCGCCTGGCTTCCAGCCGGCCTTGCGCCATGATTCGGCCACATTGTCGAGCGGCACAGCGCATCCATAGCCGTTCGACGATTTGTCATTCCAGAATTCACCGAACATGAAACAGCATACGGTATGCGTCCATTCGGAACAGTCCTTACATTGGCGAAAGATTTGCATATTGATGTTCATTCATGGTTGAATATGGAAAAGTCCCGAATGAGAATATAGATGCCGTGCGACGCTTTCTCTCCGGCCCATAATTTCGTTTCTTCTTTATGGACAACGAGCGCATCGTCCTTCCAGAAGCCGCAACGCGTCATACAATCCTCAAGGGTCTTTATCAGATTGGTGCAGTCCGGTTTTGTCGTCTTAAAGATTCCCTTTGCCCTTTTGGGTTTGAGGAAAATCCATCTGATAGTGAGACCGATTGGACAATTCCACGGAATCGGCGGCGCGTATGGCTCCAGCAGCGAAATGAACTTCGCCTCCAAGTTGCGCAGTTCAGGCGTTTTATAGAGCTGCCCGTGTCCGTTCACACTCCTCGTTTTTATCCCACTTTGGTGCGTGAGGTGAGGCACGTCCGGTTCCAGCCGCATGAACATCTTTATGTCAGAATGGGGGCGCGTCATCGTCTTTCTCCTGTTGTGTTGGGTATATCATTCCCTTTCGGATCGTCCATCCGAGGGTCTTGCACCATTTCGAGACGGCCTGATGTGATACACCAAATTGTTCCATGGTCTTGCGCACGGTCCATTTATGCGACGGATCACATTCGACAATCTGTTTGAATGCCGTCAGTTTGTCCTGTTTGCGCGGTTTGTCTTGCTTTCGAGCACCGCCACGGTTGCGTGGCTGCAACTCGCCCTCAGGCGAGGCATCGGCAAGATAATTCTCATCATCGGTAAGGTGTCGAGGATAGGCAAACCAGAAGTTTTGCGGTTTGGGCGTAGCAAATTCACGCAAGGTAAACGACGCTCGCCACCCGGTTATGGATTCGCATTTTTGTGCGGCGGCCTCCCTCGTCTTGCGAATTTCGTCTATTCGTGTTTCGCCCCACAGGTTAAGAAGGGCGCCCTCAAACTTATTGGGGACAATCTTGTCGTCTTCGGAGATTTGCGCAAGAGTTTCTTGACCGTCCGAATGCGAAAGAACTGCACTCATAATTGCATCGCACTCCATGCGATCCTGCAAGACGGCTCTCGCCGCGTCAGCATCAAGCGGTAGCAGGTCGATCATCGCATCCGGGTCGCGCGCGAACACTCCTGAGCCGGAGGCTCGATCCATCGAGCGTTTGTCGCCCTGGGAGCCTTTCGAATGATGGTGACAGTAGACCACAGCGCATCCGCAATCCTTGGATATGCGATCGA
>JBJEVW010000184.1:0-2986 GCA_051884735.1 Kiritimatiellia bacterium
AGGCGTTGACCCGGGCCCGGAAGAATTTACCCCGAAAAACCGGGATAAGGGTGAAAATCGTGAGGCGTGCGCGGGCCTGGCGCGCATGTGCTGCGGCAGGAACTGCGGCAAGCAAAACGTCCGGTGTTGGGGCGGGGAAGGAGCGAGGCAAAAAATGCGCCCGGCAACGCAGGTGGCATAGTGCCACGGAGCGCCAGGCGCAGGATTTCGAATCGAGACGGTTTAGGAGGGAATCGATTTTCGGGGAAGCGTCATCGATTATGGATTATCTTTCGGCTGATCGGGTTCTGCCGGTTTGTCTTGAGAGGCTTTTGCCCGGGCTTCTTCTTCGCGTGCCTTGAAGACGGCGACATCGGAGAGGGCGACATTGCCTTCGACCATGCCATTGTCAAGGGCATTGGATTCGCGGGAAGCCAGATCGCGGAAGAGCCGGCGCAAGTCGACGATGCCGCCCCACATGAACCAAACGGTCGTGATGACACCGCTGATGCAAGGAACGACAAGCGAGACGATGAGGAAGTAGTTTGCCCAACCGGCCTTGGAAATCGGGGCGAAGTGGTTCCAGATTGTGATGCCGACAAAGGACAGGAGGAATTGCCAGATGATGGAGTAGACAAAGACGGACCAAGCGATGATTTTGTCGCCTTTGGTGTAATCGGGCGTAATGGAGACGAAATAATTGAAGAAGCGCTTCCAGGAGAACTTGTTTTTGACGTCCTGCTTGAGCGGATTGAGGTTGTAGATGCCGCGGTGGAGCAAGCGGTCGAGATTGAACGGTTCGCGGCAAGTTAGGAGGGAGACCACCCAATAGCCGATGATGCCGGCGATGGTTGCGATGAAGGAGATTTCCATCGCATTGACGGGGAATTTGATGGGATCCATTTTCCAGACAATCCAAGGCTGGAAGACGGATGTGACCGCATTGCAGATTTTAGCGACGGGGCCGAGCATGTCGTGCCGTTCGAGGAACGGGTAAATCGAGTCGGCCCAGTTCCGCTGGATGATGATCCCGATGGCGGAGATGCCACCGCCGAGCAAGACGGATGCGTAGGCACCGGCGGTTGTTCCTCTGCGGGAGTAGAGACCGAAGATGACGACAGCGGCGCCACCGGCGCTCCAGATGGAGACGGCGACAGTCAGGAAGAGGTTGATGAAATCGAGCTGGGAAAGGAAAATGGAAGCGAAGAAGAAGATGATGCCGACGGCTGCGGAGCAGATCCGGATCATGAGCAAGTGGGTCTTCGGCGACGGGGGCGTCTTGCAGAAGGGAATGATGAGATCTTGGACGATTGTAAAGCCCGAGTTGAAAATACGGGAATCGTCGGTGGAGATCATGAGCAGAATCATGAGCAGAGAGAAGAGCGCGAGCAATGCGGGCGGGAAGAAATCGCGCATGACCATGGGGAGCATCATCTGGTTGAAGAGGCTCCGGTATTGCTGGAAGCATTGGCGGCCTTCGCCTTCCACCTCCATGTGTTGCTCGAGGGAGTCGAGCACATTGATGTAGTATGGGGTATCGAGGTTGTTGTCGCGTCCGAGGAGGGCGACGCGGTGCATTTGGCCGGACTCGTCGAGTTTGTTGCATGCGGCGATTTTCGCGAAAGCCGCCTCGCGCTGTTTGGAGTCGGTCGAGACGGAATCGGGTTTGGGGGCGTTCTCCATGATGTCATTGACATCGAGATAGACGGGCGCGAGAGAACGACCATCGCCATTGGAGGTCTGGGCGGCGGCGGAGATATCCTTTTTGACGGCGTCTCGGACATCGGGTTTGGAGTGGAGCACCTCGTCGATGACCTTCATGGAGAGGTTTTGGCGAATCCGGTTGGCGCGGTCGGCGTAGTTCTCGTGGTTCATGATGACGATGACCGTAATCACGAGGAGGAGGCAGGTCAGCCAGGAGAATCCGGCGCGCCACGTACCGAGGATGCCGGCCATTTTCTGTTCATGCGGTGTGCGACCGGCGGTCGAGGTATCGTTGCCGATCCAGACGTAGTTGTTGAAGAACCGGTACAGGAGCGAAACAATCAGCGCGAACATGTTGAAATCGCGCAAGTTTTGGATATCGTAGGGGTTGAGGAAGCTTTCGCCCGGGATGCGGTGTGCCATCACGGGGGCGATTTCGTGGAACCAGGAGAATTCGGTCAGCACGAAGACGGCGAGGATGACGAAGATGGGGTAGGAAATCAACCCCTGGAACGTATCGGCGACGATCAGAGAGATGCGGCCGCCATTGAGAATGATGCAAAGGGAGAGGGAGACGCAGCAGAAGAGGAAGAGCGGAAAGGTTGCCACTTCGACGCCTGCGATGGTGATATAGTGGGGAACGCCGAGCAAGTAGAGGAAGAAGCGTCCGGCGACAGCGGGTCCGATGCAGTTCGTGAGCATTTCGGCAAAGACGCGGATCGCGGTCGCAAAGATGCGGAAACTGCGCGAGTAGCGCATTTCGAGAAATTGTCCGCCGGACATGGCCCGAGTTTCGCGGAAGCGGTAACTGACGTATCCGGTAATGCCCAAGAAAACGGAAATCGGCAGAAGCAGATGGTTCCAGAAGCTCATTGCGAAGCCTGTCTGGTAGTTGGCTTCGCACATTCCGACGAGCGTAATGACGCCCAGTCCGTCCATCACGCCGGCGACACTGATGACGTACCGACCCGCCACTCGTCCTGCGGCGATAAAATCGGAAAGATCGCGCACATATTTTCGGCTGCGGAAAGCAATGGTAAGAACGACCGATAGCGGAATGAGGATAATTAGCCAGTGGTACCAGTTCATTGTGGGGCAGGGAGTACGGATGGATAGACAGCGCAAGAGAAAGTCTGCGAAAACAGTTCACCCATCCTAACCGAATTTGAAAAAAACGTCAATGCGTGGGCGCGTGCCACGCTTATCCCGGGAAAATCCGGAATCATTTATTCCAGAATTTCAATTTTGCCTGAAAATACTGGCAAAAAAATGATTTTCGTCAGACAAAAAGAAAAGGAGAGAC
>JBJEVW010000185.1:0-2972 GCA_051884735.1 Kiritimatiellia bacterium
ATAAATTGCAAAAATACGATACAGATCAGTAATATTGATTGGGCATTCACGAATTAGTCAAAAGCGAAAAGCACCTTTAGTTATCCATGCGCTCGCTTTATTTCAAATTTCTCTGCAAGTTCAATTGAATTTTGTTATCATCCTTGTTGTGATAATAGAAACGGCACCTCCGTGATGAATATGATTTTTGCAAATGATTTTTCTTTCATGAGTGCCAATCGGTCTTTTTATTTATTTTGATCGAACTATGTCGACTTTATTTCAGCTTATTTGGTCCGATAATCTTGAAGTGCTCGCAAAACGACTCATTCAAGATTTTGAAAATAATATTGGCGTCGACCCTTTTTCGAAAGCCTGTCTCATTAGCGGAAATCCGCTCCGTGGCAATTGGCTACACCGTTTTTTCATTCAACACGCCCCGCAAGATAGACCTATCATTGCAAATCTGGATATTCAGTTTCTCTATCCATTTGTAAATGACTGGCTCTATGCCGCATTCGAGAAAAAAAACATACATTCTCGCCGACCGCTTGAACATCCTTACTCAAAACAAATTTTGCAATGGCGCATCTACCACATTTTATCCTCTTCCTCAATTCATGATTTCCCGGAATTGGAATACTATATTGGATGCTCACCGTCACACGAGCGCATTTTCAAGCTTGCCGGAACATTGGCACAATTATTTGACGTCTATCAAGTGCAACGCCCCGAAATGCTGACTCGATGGGAAAAGACACTTTTGCCCCCATTCGACAAAACTGAAGCCTGGCAATGCCGACTCTGGCAGCTTTTGATCAAACAATCTGCCAACACGTATCTCAACCAGTTTAGCGCACTCAAGAGTTCCGACTTCAATCTCAAAGATGCTTTCAAGAATGGTATTCCCCAATATCGCTCCATCCATGTTTTCGGTGTCATCAATATTCCGCGCCCTTTTCTTGCCTTTTTCCAAAAGCTTTCTGAAATTCTCCCCGTTTTCGTTTATCAGTTCAATCCGTGCCGTGAAATGTGGCTGGACGATGAAGCATTTTCAAAAGCTCTACGCCATAACGTGGGTCAGAAGCTTGCTGACGGGGAACTTGCTCCAATGGGAGATGACGTCTCGTTAGAGGATTGTCTCGCCGATAATTCACACCCGATTCTTGGTCGACTCGGCATTGCTGCACAAGGGTCCCTAGGCTATCTGCTCGACCAAGCCAATGGAAATGTAGATCAACTCATGCTGCCGCCGCCGCCACGCGAAACGCTTCTACATCGCTTTCAATCCCATATTCTCGAGCGACGTGTGGACGATGATTTGACCCCGCCTTTATCTCCGGACGATCTTTCCATCCGGATTCATGCCGCCCATAATCCACGCCGAGAACTCGAGGTTATTCGCGATCAAATCATCGATTATCTAGCTCAACATACGGATTGCTCGCCCCGAGATATTCTTGTTCTTCTCGCTGATTGGGATTCCTATTCCCCCTTTATTACCAGTGTCTTCGATACCGCTTATGTGGCACCATCTGTGGGCGACACTTCCGGCCAAGCCTCGCCTAGAGTCCTCCCCATTCGAATTGCCGGCAGTCGTGAATACGAAATGCCATCAGCCTTTAGGGCTTTCCGCCTTCTCCTTGAATGCCTCGACAATCGTCTTCCCGTTGATAAGGTCGTTGCTCTCATGTCAGAGGAAGCTGTTGGACCGCATTTCGGAATTCAAACAAAGGACATTCCCGCTCTCAAAAAACTGCTAAAGAAGGGTAATATTGTTTGGGGGATTGATGATGATGACATAGCGAAAACGCTCAATCATGCTTTCAAAAAAACGGGATCTCGAGAAGATTCTCAAATATATACTCACGTAAACACTTCAAAGAATATCGCCCCCTTTTCGTGGCGGCGCGGTCTTGATCGCCTACTTCTCGGCCAACTTCTCGGAGAAAACAACGAGCAACAAGTCGCCGGCCTTCCATACACCATTTCTTCACCAGACGCATATCGATTTCATCTCCTCGGGGAGGAACCATCTTTCTTCTCCCACCCTATTTTCAAGTCTCCCATACTCCCTTGTCGTTTATTTGGTAGAGATACTCTCCCCCTTATTGGAGGGCTCGACTCTTTCTTAAACAGCATCAAACACCTTCGTACATTTTTTGTCGCCCCCGATTCACTTCCACCGATAAAAACTCTGCAAACCATCCTTTTGGATGCAATCGACACTTTTTTCGATGCCAATCAAGATCCCGAACCCCTCAGTACCATCCGCCAATCCATTGTCATGGTTCTGAATCGAGTTGCAATTGCAGAGCGAATGCACCGGAAGCCAACGCCAATCTCACTTGCGTTAATCCGGGAAGCTCTCGTAGATGAACTCGCGTCCTCCACCTCTACCTCTCATTCATCTATTGGTCAAGACGCCGTCGTCTTTTCCCCTTTGCGCATGGAAAACGCTTTTCCTGCACGTTTTGTCTGGATCTGCGGTCTGAATTCCGGTTCTTTTCCAAAACAGGAACAGTTTTTTTCGTTCGATCTCATTGCCCGACATCGAACCTTTCTCGACCCAACGCAACACGAGAAGGATTCCTTCGCACTACTGGAGGCCATTCTATCGGCTCGCGAAACCCTCGGATTCAGTTTCCTCGGCCGCAACGAAAAAACGAATGATCCCCTCCCAGCTTCTCCGGTTCTAGTCAATCAAATCGATTATCTGAATCGCCACTTCTTCGCGGATTCCAAAATTCGAATTGTGGAACACCGTCTCCAAGCGTTCCACCCAAGTTACTTTTCCAAAGAAGCAGCCAATGCAGCCGGTTACCCGGTTTCCCATTCCAAATCCGATTTCAAAATAGCACTGGCCGTGCGTGCGAAAACAATCGGCGCGCACACGATCAAGCACCTCAATCGTACACTAACCATCCCAGATGAAATTGATATTGAGCAGCTTGATGAAATTTTCTTGAATCCGAACGCTGCCTTGCTCCAAC
>JBJEVW010000186.1:0-12141 GCA_051884735.1 Kiritimatiellia bacterium
CGTGGGGAACAATTCCGTTTCCCGTCTACCCAGGAGGTTTACCATGCTCTCTGACTATGTCAAATCCGCCGACTGGAAAAATGAAAAACATGTTCCGGTCATCCTCTGTCCCGATTGCGTTCCGGCATCCGAGCCATTCGAGATTGAAGTGGTTGTCGGCAAGGAGATACCCCATCCCAATACGCCGACCCACTTCATTGCCTGGATCGCCCTCCACTTCGTACCGGACGATGCGCCCGTCTCCATCGAATTGGCACGCTGCGAACTGAGCGCGCACGCCGCTTCCGCCTCCGGCGAAAGCGGCCCGGTAGCCACACAGAGCAAAATCAAATGCGCGGTTTCCCTCCGGAAGCCCGGCAAACTCTTCGCAACGGCCTATTGCAATATCCATGGTCTGTGGACTTCCGAAAAACCGGTTTCGGTCCGCTGACATTTCTCCACCATTCTCCATCTTTTCGCACAAGGAAGTTCCATGTCGTACCGCTATCAACGCTCGGCCTACCGCCGTCCTCCCGTCCAGCTCCTCCACAACGATCTGTCGCTACGGTTTTTCGACGATCGTGTCGAAGGCGAAGAAACGCTGCTTCTGCAAGCGCGGGAAACCCTAAAACAGGTCGTATTGGACGCTGCCGATCTAGAAACCGGACCGGCAACGCTGCTGAACGGCGACATGGAACTTCCGTTGGCCACCTTTACAGACAAGCCCGGCAACAAACTCACGCTTGTCCTGCCCACCCCCATGGAGGCGGGTACCTCCTTCCGCATCCGTCTTTCCGCCGTATGTCACCCGAGCGATTCTCTTTTGGAAGGCATTTACCGGGATACAACGCCCCCCGGTGCCCCGCCCCAGTATATCTCGCAATGCCAGCAATGGGGATTCCAGCGTATCATGCCCATTCTAGACGATTGCACGGCAAAATGCACCTGGCGCACGACACTGGAGGCAGACGCCCGCTATACCCATCTGATTACCAATGGTGATGTCGACCGCACGACAAACCCGGACGGCATCCCCGTCCCTTCCGGCGACCCAGGCCGCGTTCGCATCACCTACATCAATCCCATCCCGATGCCTCCGTATCTCTTTGTGGCCGGTGCCGGAACGTGGGATATGCTGGAAGATGAAGTGAAAACCCCGGGCGGGCGCACCATCAAATTGCAGTATCTTGTGCCCCCGGGGCGGCGCGATGGCGCAGTTCTGCCGATGGAAATCCTCAAGGATTCAGTTCTTTGGCAGGCCGCCTACATCGGCTACGAGTACCAACGGGAATGCTACCGGACCATCTGCATGGAGAAATCCAACTTCGGCGGAATGGAAAATGTCGGCAATACAACCATTATTACGGAAGCCGCCCTTCTCGACCGCTGGACCTCCGACCGCCGGCTTGTCTATGCCTACGCCGTCATTGTCCATGAATTCGAGCATAACCACTGCGGTTCTGACGTCACTATGGAAACGCCATTCGACATGTGGCTCAACGAAGCGTTTACCGTTACCGTGGAACAGGCCTATCTCGCAGCCCGTTTCAATGCCGCCGGGCAGCGCCTGAACGAGCTGGAATCGCTCCGCGATCCCTTGCGCGGCCCCATCGCCGCAGAGGACGCCCATGCCGCCAGCCCGATTGTCCGCGAGGGCTTCGACCATCCCGATGACGTCGTGGATGGCGTCACCTACCAGAAAGCGCCCGAAATCCTCGGCATGTTGCGCGTCCTGCTGGGCGATGAACGCTACCGCGAGGCGACAAAAACGTATTTCAAAAAATACGACAAAGTCAACGCCAATACGGAAGATTTCCTGAATATGTTCCGGAGTTTCGCCCCCGATCCCGATCTCCTGGACCGCTTCTTCCGTCCTTGGCTCTTCTCGACCGGCTATCCGAAACTGACCGGCGCATGGCACTACGACGCAACCGAAAAGGCCTTGCATGTATCCCTCAAGCAGACGCGGAATCCGCCGGAAACGGCCCCGTTCGTCGTGCCTTTCCGGATTCGTGCCGCAACCGCCGCAGGGCATGTCATTCCCGGCTCCAGCCAGTTGCTCATTCTGGAAAAAACGGAGCATGAATGGACCTTCACCGGAATCTCCGAAGCACCGGCCTTTTTGGATTGGAATGCCGACGGCCCCTTCTATGGCATCTTCCACGACGCCTCCGCGACGCCGGAAACATTGGCTCTTTCCGCGACCGTCCATCCCTCCCCTGTCGGCCGTGCAACAGCTTTGGCGGAATTGACCGACTCCATTCTCATTGAGCGCATTGAACACCCGGACACCCCTCTGCCCGTTGCCCCCGGCTCTCCATGGTTCGATGCTTTTCGCGCCCTTCTCTCCGCAACGGACTTGCACGAAACCGTGCGCGCCAGAATGCTGACCATTTCCGAGGATCTCCTCAACCGCGATTACCTCCCGCGTGCCGAAGAACGCGCACGCGCGGCAGAAGCGCTCCGCTGCGCCGCAGCCCGGGCAATCGGCGCTGAAACGCTGCGTGACGCCTGGATGAAAGCATGCGATGCGGCTTACGCGGAAGCGATTCGAGCCCCGACCGATTTCCCGCGTATTCTCCCACTGCGTGCGCTCGCACGCGCGCTCGGCGCACTCTACGCACGGACGGGAGCCCCCCGTGTCACAGCCGATTTCCGTGCCCATTTCGATCGCGCCGTCTGCGTCGATGAAATGGCCGATGCCATTCGCGCCGCCGTTGCCGCCCATGACACCGGCACCGCTCTCGAACTGCTTGCCCGCTTGCGGAAAGACGCCGTCCACAATGTCTCCGGCTACAGCGTCTACCTTGCAACCCTCGGCTCTCTTCCGGTTCCGGACGTCTTTGATTGGGCGGACCGGGAAGAAAAAACGCCCGAATACCATCCAGAACACCCAAGCTACGCACGGGCTCTGCATGGCGCACTGGCCCGAAACAATTTGCAACTGTGGACGCCGCGTGGCCTCCATTGGCTGGAAGAGGCTCTTCTGAGGATGGCACCCATCAACGAAAATGTTCCGATTTTGGTCATTGGAGCCGTTCAGAATGTCCGCGCATTCCGTTCCCCGCTCCGCGAAACCGTCCTAAGCCTCTTGCAGCGCGTCCAATCCGCTTTGCCTCAAATCGCCCCGGAAGCGCATGCGCTCGCCGCCCGTCTTCGCGATGCCCTGAAGGAGGACGGCTAGCCCGCTCCCGGACATGGATGCCATCGACCGCCTCAAAATCCTCTCCACGGATTCCCAATACGACCTTTCCTGCTCTTGCGGAACGTCGAAGAATCCACGGGAACACCGCCAACGCCGCCAAGACGGTTCCTGGCTCTATCCCGTTTCCCTTCCCTCCGGCGGAAAAGGGCTCATTCTCAAAACACTTGCTTCCAACGTCTGCTCGTCCGACTGCGCCTATTGTCCACTTCGGCACGGCACCGACGCCGTCCGACGCTGTTCGCTCTCATCCGATGAAATTGCCAACCTGTTTCTCGAGCAAAACCGCAGGACGCCCCTCATCGGACTTTTCCTCTCCTCCGGCATTGTCGGCACCGCAGACCGGACCATGCAGAAGCTGATCGACACAGCCAGTATTTTACGCAAGAAACATCACTACCGGGGCTATCTGCACCTCAAAATCATTCCCGGAGCTTCCGAAGCGGCCATCGAGGAAGCCCTTCGCCTTTCCTCGCACGTCTCGCTGAATATCGAAGTACCCGGCGAAAAATACTTCCAAACCGTCTCCCGCTACAAACGCTTCACCGAAGACATCATTCGCCCCATCCAGTATATCGCGGAACATTCGGGAAAACACACGGATCATCCGCGCGTCAAATGGAGTTCGCAATTCATCGTTGGAGCGACCTCGGAAAGCGATGCGGAAATCGTCCGCTATATGGGCGCAATGTACGACCGTCTGCATCTGAGCCGCCTGTTCTTCTCGGCCTACCAGCCTCCTCCCGACGCCGTCTTCCGGTTGGACGACGGCAACCAGAACCGGCGCGCCGACCGGGAGCACCGGCTCTATCAGACGGACTGGCTTGTCCGCAAGTACGGATTCAAAGCCGACGAACTGCTGTTTGACCCAAACGGCTTTCTGGATCTTTCACAGGATCCCAAACAAGTCTGGGCGAATGCCCATCCGGAGTTCTTTCCCGTCTGCCTCAATACGGCGAACCGCAATACGCTCCTGCGCGTTCCCGGCATCGGCCCGACCGCTGCCGATGCCATCATCCGCCGACGCGCGATTCACCGCCTCGGCTGTTGGACCGACGTTCCGCTGGCCGGAACGCTTGCCGCCCGGGCATATCGCTATTGCATTTTCAGCTGATTTCTTCCTCGGTGTTCGCCCGAACGACAGAATCGGGACAAGCCAATATGGCCGCCGAAAACAGGAATCCGATTGTCCACACAATGGCGGGAATCTGCAGCGAAAAATCGAATATCGAATGGATTGTGTAGACGCAGAGAATCAGCAGTGCCGCCGTCGGAAGCGCCCTTTCCATGATGGACAGCGATAACGATGACGGGCTGGCCAGCACCGCTCTCTGCCGGATGAAAATCGTGACGGATACGGTGAAATAGGCAACCAGAAAGAGAAGAAAACCGACCACGCCGTATTCCTCCAATAATTGCGTCCAATCACTGTGCACTTCGTACAGATGGTAATCCGTATTGCGAAGGCGCGGCCATTTCAAGGTCTTTGGATCGCCGTTCACCGGCCGGATGCCGTCGTCAGTGGCCGCAAACTGTCCCCAGCGATTGGAATGCTGCCCGGGTCCGATACCCCATACCGGATTGCTGCGCCATGCGCGCAAAGCCGAATCGATGTAGGTGCCACGATCGAATTGATACCAAAAAGCATCCGAAAACTTTTCTGCAAATTCGGAATTGGTCTTGGAAGATTTCCAAGCTGTCCAAAGCGGATGCGTCTCCATGCGTTGCATCAAGGGATTGTCGGTGTACCGAATCGCACAACCGATGCCAACGGCCACCAGAATTCCCAAAACCGTACCGCCGATCCGGAATAACGGACGGCGTCCCCGCAGCGCGAAAAGCGGCACGCCAACGGCGAGCCCCGCAAACAAAGAGGCAATGCCGCCGCGCGACAAGGAAAACGAGTTGGCCACCGTCAGAAGAAGCGCGACGAAAAGACAAAGCAAAAATGTCTTCCATTTCACGCCGGGTGTGAAACAAATCGCCGTCAAAAAACAGATGCCAATGTTCAAATAGGCCGAAAAATGATTGGGGCAATACAGGGGGGCGCTCGCACGGCCTTCGTAATGGAAATCGTTGGCGGCGACCCAGAGAATCTGCAGATCGTTGGTCAAAAAATGGTTGATGGTTCCGCAGAGCCCGACCAACACCATGTCAACCAGCAACAGCCAAAGCATGATTCGACGCGTTCGGTGCTTCGTGCAGACGAGCGTCAACAATGCCACAAAAAGCGGCGTGGCAAAGAGAAGCAGACTGCGCTCCGCCTCCATGGCGACGATTGGCATTCCGGGCGACGACTCGCCTGTCGAACGGATCAGCCCATAGAGCAAAAACGGCACAAAAGACAGCAGCGTCACAATCGCCCGGACCGGGTATCGCCGCGAAGGATTCCCCATGCAAATATCGAGCGCAACGCCAATGCCGGCAAATGCGCAAGCCGCGCACAGCACAAGAAGAATCCCCCAAAACCACCACATTTCCCACGAACCGAACAACCAGACATCCGTGAACAGGAAAACCATGAGCAACCCGGCCGCTATTGCATAGAACACGCTTGACCACCGAGTCCGGTCAATCAACAATTCTGAAAAGAAGGCCATAAAGAGAATCCGCGAGAGAAATACGATGGAATGGATGTACCCGGAAAGAAAGAATCCCTCCCGGCGCGCGGGAGGCGCATCGAAAGGGATTCCGCTGTCGGCATTCCGGAATCTCCGGAACACGCGAATCAATGCCGATTAAATAGCCTTGAGGGCAATGCAAGCATTGTGGCCGCCAAAACCGAGGGCATTGTTGAGCGCAACATTCACGGTGCGCTGACGGGCCTGGTTCGGCGTATAGTCGAGGTCGCATTCCGGATCCGGGGTCGTGTAATTGATCGTCGGAGGAATGACATTGTCGCGAATCGCCAACGCGCAGACAACCGTCTCAAGCGCACCGGCGCCACCGAGAAGGTGCCCCGTCATCGACTTGGTCGAGGAAATGGAGACCTTGCGGGCGCACTCTTCGCCGAGCGCAGCCTTGACAAGCGCCGTTTCCGTCTTGTCGTTCATCGGGGTGGAAGTGCCGTGGGCATTGATGTAATCCACCTGCTCGGGCGCAACGCCGGCTTCCGCCATCGCCGTCTTCATCGCATGGGCGCCGGCAATGCCGCCGGGCATCGGAGCCGTCATGTGGTGGGCATCGCAAGTCTCGCCAAAACCGGCCAGTTCGCAATAGATCTTGGCGCCACGCGCCTTGGCATGCTCGTATTCCTCCAAAACGATGACAGCACCGCCTTCACCCATGACAAAACCATTGCGGTCCTTGTCGAACGGGCGGGAAGCCGTCTTCGGATCGTCATTGCGGGTGGAAAGCGCATGCATGGCGGCGAAACCGGCAACGGATACGGGGCAGATCGGAGCCTCCGTGCCACCGGCAAACATCACATCCGCTTCACCGTACTTGATGGCGCGGAAGGCAATGCCAATGGCATGCAAACCGGATGCGCACGCCGAAACAACACCGAAGTTCGGTCCGCGAAGACCATGCTCGATCCCAATCGTGCCGGCGGCCATGTTCGAAATCATCTCGGGAATGCTGAACGGACTGACGCGCGTCGTATTGTTTGTCACCATCCGTTTGACTTCATTTTCCGTGACATCAATACCGCCGACGCCGGAAGAAACCGTGCATCCGTAACGATAGCGGTCTTCGTCGGGAAGAGCCTTGAAATCGATGCCGCAATCCTCCGCAGCCTGTTTCGCAGCCGCAACGGCATACTGGCAGAAAAGAGCCGAATGGCGAGCCGCCTTCGGATCCATATACTTGGTCGGATCGAAATCCTTGACCTGCCCCGCAATCTTCACGGAAAAGTTCGTTGCGTCGAACTTCGTAATCAGATCAATGCCGTTTACGCCGGCAACAATATTTTTCCAAAAAGTATCGATGTCGTTGCCAACGGGCGAAATGACGCCGAGGCCAGTCACTACAACGCGACGCATATGATATCTCCTGCGGGGACTTGGAATGGGGAAAGGAAAAACGAACGACACGGAGCATGTAGACGCTGACCGCGTCGTCCGATTGATGGTTGTTTTGGGATAACCCGAAAACAGATTAGAGGTTCTCGGGAACGCCCTTGGACTTGAGGAACTCGATGACGGAGCCGACCGTCTCGAACTTCTGGGCTTCTTCCTCGGGAATGGACTCGCCATTCATGAAGGACTTGAACGCATCTTCGATGCTCATCATGAGCTCAGCCTGATCGAGAGAGTCAGCGCCAAGATCATTGACGAAGGAAGAGTCGGTTTTGATGGCGGAAGCATCCTGGTGGAGGGAGTCGGCAACGAGAGCGATAACCTTTTCTTCGAGAGTCATGGTATACCTAGTGGATTTGTGTTTTTGTTGTGGAAAGCTGCCGCCGCATAAACAGCGGCAATGAAAATCGTTTTGGGAAACTAGGGCATCAGCATGCCGCCATTGACGGACAAGACTTGCCCCGTGATGTATTCGGCCTTGTCGCTTGCCAAGAAGGAAACGGCCTTGGCGATATCAGACACTTCGCCGAATTTTTTCATCGGAATGACATCGAGCATCTTCTGCTTGACGGCGTCCGGAAGGACATCCGTCATCTTGCTCTTGATGAATCCGGGGGCAACCGCATTCACACGGATGCCACGGCCACCCAACTCGCGGGCGCAAGTCTTGGTGAGAGACATCAAACCGCCCTTGGAAGCCGTGTAGTTCGCCTGTCCGGCATTTCCCATCAAGCCGACGACGGACGCGATGTTGACAATGGAGCCGGAGCGGGCACGCATCATGAGTTTCGCCGCTTCGCGGGTAACTAGAAAGGCGCCTTTGAGATTGATGTTCAAAACAGCATCCCAATCCTCTTCCGTCATCCGGACGAGAAGACCATCGCGCGTAATGCCGGCATTGTTCACGACGATATCGAGCGAGCCGAATAGACGGACCGCCTCCGCAATACCGGCTTCGACGCTTTTGCCGTCCGCAACGTTGATTTCCAGCGCTTCGGCCTGGGCATCCATGGCACGGAGAGCCGCAACCGTCTCTTCGCACCATTCTTTTTTGACATCGCATACGACAATATTCTGCGCGGTACCATCTGCGACAAGCTGTTCGCAAATAGCACGCCCGATTCCACGGGCAGATCCGGTGACAAGAGCCGTCTTAGCCATACTGTAACTCCAAAAAACTGTTTGTTGATCAAGAAAAGGGATAAATGGATAACCGCTTAGGCGAGAGAAGCCGCGACAGCCTTCGCCTGATCGGCCGAGCCGACATTGTGAAGGGCGACCGCCGGAAGGGTACGCTTGAGCAAACCCGTCAAAACGGCGCCCGGACCGAATTCGACTGCGGCAGTGGCACCCGCAGCCCCCATGGCCGCCATGTCATCCGTCCAACGGACGGCATGGGCAATCTGGGAAATCATCGACGTGCGGATTTCTTCGGCATCGCCGTGTGCTTTGCCCGTGAAGTTCGAGAGCACGGGAACGCGAGGTGCCCGGATCTCGGCTTTGGCAAGAACCGCCGTCAGCTTCTCTGCCGCAGGAGCCATGAAAGAGGAGTGGTAGGCACCGGCCGTCTTGAGGACAACCGCACGACCGCCTTTGGCGGAAACCGCCGCCGCAGCCGCCGCAACCTGATCATGCGTTCCGCCCAGGACAATTTGCGCGGCAGAATTGTAGTTGGTGACAGAGCATCCCGTCTCGGACGCAATCGCTTCGACAGCCTCGGGAGCAAGCTTCAATACGGAAACCATGCCGGACGGATTGGCATCGCAAGCCTCTTGCATGAAACGGCCGCGGGCTTCGAGGATGCGGACACATTCCGCAAAGGAAACCGCACCGCCGGCCCACAACGCCGTCCATTCGCCGAGGCTGAGCCCGGCCATCATGTCAAACTTGGCATTCGGATTCTCTTTGCAAAATGCCGTGTAAGCCGCCGCCGAAACAACAAAGATGGCAGGCTGGCAAATATTCGTCTTGGTCAATTCCTCCATCGGTCCATTGAAAATCGTAGATGAAAGAGAGAAGCCGAGAATCTGGTCGGCTTCCGTGAAAAGAGCCGCGCATTCCGGATAGGCTTCGTACAAATCCTTACCCATTCCTACGGTCTGAGCACCTTGACCGGCAAAGAGAGCAACGTTCATGTGTATCTGAAAATCTGCGTTATTCTGATAAAAGAGGTTTGACAGGGTTGGATTCTCTCATAAAAAAAGCTTTTTGTGAATCCCTAAATTCAAAAAAATCTGTATTTCTTTCAAATCATCCCGTTTTGGCGGTTGGCGACCTGTTTTTCATGACAGGAAAGGCGCCGTTTAGCCGCAAAAACAGCCGGATCTATTGTCTGAGAGAAGCGATTCTCCCTGCTAGAAGAAATAGGAAACCCCAAGCCGAAGCGAGGTTTCGCCACCGAGCGTCAATGCGCCTTCCAAGGCGAGATGATCGACCGGACTGTACCAACCCGAAATACGGAAGGAAATCGGGGACGTGCGCTCCGCATCCAACTTGTATTCCGTCCCCAAAACCGGGAGACTGCCATCCGCGGAAAATTCCGAAAGACAGTTGAGGATCATGCTACCGCTGCAGCCCCAGTACCATTCGTCATACGCAAGCGAAACCGCCAAATCCATGTCGAAGCGATCCCAAGAGGCATTGTTTTTCCACTCGATGAAACCATAGCCCGGTGTCTGTTCACCGGCCGGTGCGGAATCTTCCAGACCGAGCTCCAGAGCCTTTTCCGCCGCAACCGAAGCGGACAGCGTCCCATCAAAACTCTCGTAGCTCGCCTGAACGGTGAAGGCGACTTCCCACTGCTTCTCGATTTCAAACGAATAGCGGTAGCCCAAAGCGGCAAACCAACCATCGCAATCGCCAAGCCTGAAGTCCGAAACGAGCGGTCCGTCCTCGACCAGCGTATCGGAGACTTTGCCGCCTGACGCCATACCGGCCTCGGCCATGACGCCATGCCACTGCCCCGCTATACCATACCGCTTCGTTTCCAACTTGCTTTTCGTCTTTCCCAGTTGCCCGCCGAGTTTCCAATCGCACTCGATCTTATGAATCGGTTCCGCAAACAGGAGAACAGAAGGACTCAGATACGTTTGCTGGAGCGTCCACTTCTCGTTGTTCGCTCGATACGCGCCGGGATTCGTCGATGGGATGGGAGCGAGAACCCAACGTGCCGGCAAGTCTTTCGTCCAAGGCTTCTCCGCATCCGCACCCTGCGCGGGGACACGGACAGCTTGGGACAAAACGGCTACGGACTTGTCGGGATCGCTTCCCGTAAAATCCTGGATCCGCGTAAAGACATACGCCTTCTTCCCCAGTCCGATAATGCGCTGCTCGACCAAATCGTATGGTCCTTCGAGGCTGAGCGAACGCGCGTCGGCAAAGGAAATCTTCCCGGGATCCGCTTCCATGACAATCCATTGCTTGCGGTCGGCCGTAAAGCGGTGGCCAGGCTTGTTCACGATCGGCCCGACAGTCTGTCCGGTAATGGTTTCCGTCAGCCAAAAGCAACGATAAGCCGCGGCCGCCACACCTGCAAACGGAAACAGGATGGCGAATCCGAAAAGAATGCTGAAAAGAACACGATGCATGGATGTAGCCCAATCCGAAAAGTGTTTTGCGAAATCGATTTAGAGTGTCTCGAGAACCGCTTCGACCATTTTGCGGAGCTTTGCCGGATTGGTGACGCCAATCGAAACGTCTGCTTCAACGCCATCCTTCAAAATGAGGAGTGTCGGAATCGACTGCACGCCAAAACGCGCGGCGACCTCGGGTGCTTCATCGACGTTGACCTTGTAAAACCGGGCCGGCTTGTCCGCCATGTCATCGGAGACCGATTCGAACAACGGTCCCATCATGCGGCATGGTCCGCACCAGGTTGCCCAAAAATCAATTACGCAGACGCCTTGCGCAGTCTCGGCGTCAAAGGTAGCAGTTGTCAATTCTTTCATAGTGTTTTATTCCCCCAAAAATGCAGTTCCAGGAAAAAAGGAATCAATTGGATTTCGGCATTGGATTACAGGGCCGTTCGTGCCGTACGGAAAAAATCCTCGCCTTTATGCCGAAAAGGGAGCCAATTCCGGCTTGATGACTTTGACGGAAATCTTTGCCAATTCCTCGGATAGACGGGCAAACATCTCCTCGCCTTCGTACACACCGACAATCGCGCCGCCGGAGCCCGTGAACTTCGCACTTGCCCCGCAAGAGCGCGCAACCTTGACCATGCGAATGTTTTCCGCAGAAACCTGCGAAACTTCCACGCGTTTATCGAAGTTCAAGTCCATCAGTTCGGAAAGCCGTCTGTAGTTCCGCGCCTCGATGCAGGTGCGCGCCTCGGCGGTAATGTCCGACCAGAACCTCATCGCGTCCACGACCGCCTTGTCGCCGGCATTGTAGCGCGCCTTCAAGTTGTTGTGGTAGACGCCGGAGACTTCGCTCAAATCGGTCCGGTACGCAACATAGACAGGCGGCATCAACGCAGCGTCCAGGCAAACGTATTCGCCATAACCGCGGGATTCAAGCAGACTTCTGTCAAAGTCCATGTAGACGAGTCCGCCATAAACCTGGATGACGCGGTCTTGCAACCCGGCTGCAATACCAAGCTCCTTCTCCTCGGTCGAACGGATGATATTCGCCAATTCGGGTTTCGGAATCGAAACGCCATAAAAGGTCTGCAAAGCCCGGTACGTTGCCGTGACAATGGCGCTGGAGCCGGCCATGCCGACCAATCCCGGAATTGTCGACTCATACTGGATCGTGAAGTTGCGGCGATCCAGATGAATGCCGTGCGTCACCACGTACTGGTAAAACGTTTTGATGGCAGCCTTGATCAGACGAATGCCGCCATAATAACCGAACAACCGGACCGATCGCGAAAGATCCTCGATGGAATCAAAGCTTTCGTGATCGCGAACAGACGGAAGAATGCACAGCTTGGGCGATTCC
>JBJEVW010000187.1:0-12055 GCA_051884735.1 Kiritimatiellia bacterium
GCCACCAAACGCTTCAATAACGGCGGCGCAAGTTCGGATGGTTTCGATGACGGTTCGCAATCCAAGACCTACACGGTCTACCGGACCTATGCCATGAACCCTTTCTTCGGGTCCCCTGCCCACCATCGCCGCTGGTACCGCACAAAACTCTCCCAAATCGGTGTTTCCGAAGCCTACAACGATGGGCTGAAAGACAATAGCCAAAATATCCCCACCGCCGCTCGGATGCTCCTTTTTGCGGAAATCTTCCCCAGCCTCGAGGCCAATCCGCATATCGCACGGAGCGGATACTCGGATTCTATGCAATCCGACACCCGAAACTCCGACTGCATCTTGGATCCGGAACGCTTCAATTCATCGAATGACACAATCTGCTACGAAAAGGATTCCGGAACATACGGAATCCATAAAACCGCCATCAAAAACAAAAACGGCGCAATGGCTGTCTTCCTGGACGGACATATCGATGTCGTCTATCCGCGCGTGGATGGCGAAGCGTCCGGCGCCAATGTCGCTTGGTTCTTGAACCGCGGCTTCAAACCGGAAAACGACCCCGGATACGCAAAAAATTGACGATTCAGCACGCTTTGGATTCTTCTACTCCTAATTTCGTCGCATCCGATCGCCCCCCCCTTTTTTTTAAATTAGACACCGTGTTCAGGACGCAGGATATCGATCGGATATCCCCTTTCTGGAAACGCCTTCCTTCACGAAATCGATATGGCTAAAAAAACTTCGTCTGAAACCCCTGCGAAAAAAGCCTCGCCGAAAACCGGCACTTCCGCAAAAAGCGAAAAGCCAGTTCCCGCCGAAAAGCCCGACCCCAAGAAAAAAAACGTAAAGGAAACAACCGCACAGGCAGCCACCAAGGAAACCGCCTCGACTCCACCCCCGAAAAAGGCCGCGAAAAGCGCCGCAAAACCAGCCCGTAAAAATGCCGCGGAAGGCACGGCGAAGCCTTCCAAGAAAAAAAACGTCTCCACGCCCGACGAGAGCACCTTCGATGACGAATTCGGATTCGACACCGACTTTGATTGCAGCCGCCCGGAAAATGAGAACTCCGATGGTCTCTCCCCGTGGGGTTTCCCGGATGGCGACGACAACTCCGTGGAAAGAGGCCCGTCCGAGGACGATCTCATGTCTGGCGAGAGCAATGATGCGCCGGAAAGCCTTTCCCCCGATGAACTGGAAAAGTTGATCAAGGCCGATGCCTCCCTCTCCTCTTCCGTCAACCCGGACGATCTCGAAGCGGCCGGCGGTATCGATGACGCCGAAGAGGAAATCGTCGATCGCCCCGCATATGGCACCAATGACTATGTCGATTCCACCTACATCGGCGACGACGGCTCGTCTGGCGACGACCAGTTCGGCTTCGATAGCGATTCCCCCGACAACTTCCTGGCCTCCGACCACCGCCGGCATACGGAATTCACCGCCATGCTACGCGACCTCTTCAAACGCGCGGAAGGCCGTGGATACTTGACGCACGAGGATATCAACGAGGTCGTTTCCCCCGAAATCACCGAGCCGGAACTCATCGATAATATCCTCACCAGCATCCAGGCCAGCGGCGTTGAAATCCGCAACGATGCCGATGAAAAGGAGGCCGAAGGCGAGTCCGCCGGCGGTGACAAGGCTCCCCAACTCCAGAAGGGAGAATCCTACGATGATCCCATCCGCATGTACCTGCACCAGATGGGGCAGGTGCCGCTCTTGAATCGCGACCAGGAGATTGAAATCTGCATGCGGATCGAAAAATCCGAGGAAAACGTCCGGAAAGGTTTCAACCACTTTGCGTTTGCGCCAAAACTCTACAGCGAGGTCATTACGCTCATTGAAACGCAGGCGGAACGCTTCGACCGTATCGTGAGCGATAAATACATTGATACGCGCGACGACTACATGAAGCAGCTTCCGGCCCATAAGTCGCGGCTGGAAAAGGTCTCCGCCGAAATGGCCAAGATCAATCAGCAGTTTATCGAGTCGAAACTCTCCGACAAGTTGCTGGGTTTGATTGTCGCTTCTAATGGTGCCCATACGCGCGAACAGGAAGAAATCTCCAAGAAGATCGCCGTCTATTGCAACAAGTACGAGAAGTTTTCGCGCGAATTCGAAAACATCTGCGTCAATCTTTCTTTCAAGCAGAAGGAAATCGAGGCACTCGCAGCCGTTGCGTCCGACTTTACGAGCAACGACGGCGTCCTGCCCCGCGCTCCCGCCGAAGAACGCGATCAATACTATGCCCAGTGGCGCCACCACCTGGGCAACCGCAAGCGCATCTTGGAAAAGGCCAAAGGCCATAAAATGGCGCAAAAGGAAAAAGATAAGCTGGATGCCGAAAATGTCATCATCCAGCGCATCTATCACGATTGCTTCATCCCCGGAGATTTTCAAGAAGACCATCTGAACCATCTCCGCGAAGCCTGCCGCCCCGTCAACAACCGCTCCAACCCGGCGAAAAAGCCCGCTGCCAAGCCGGACGCCGCTTCCGCAAACAATGTCCCCGAGAACGCAAACGGCGCCGTCAATCCTGCTCCCCTTCCGGAAACGCCTTCGCCACAAACGGTCGACGAGGCCTATACATTCCTCCTGCGCGAGAAATTCGGTACGCTCAAGACGAGCCTCCGCGAGGGCGAACTCGCCCGCTCGAAAATGGTCGAGTCCAACCTCCGTCTCGTCATTTCCATCGTCAAAAAATACATGAATCGCGGGCTCTCTTTCCTCGACTTGATCCAAGAGGGAAATACCGGACTCATGAAGGCCGTGGAAAAATTCGAATACAAACGCGGTTTCAAATTCTCGACCTACGCAACGTGGTGGATCCGCCAGGCCGCCACGCGCGCCATCGCCGACCAGGCGCGTACCATCCGCATCCCGGTTCACATGATCGAGACGATTAACCGCCTCCAGCGAATCCAAAAGCAACTCGTCCAGAAACTCGGCCGCGAACCGACCATCGAGGAAACCGCCGAAGAGGCGCAGATGACGCCCGATAAGGTGCGCTCCATCTACAAGATGTCGCAAACCCCCATCTCGCTCCAGGCCCCCGTCGGAGATGGCGATGACGCCCATTATGGCGATTTTCTGCCCGACGAATCCGCCGAAAACCCCGCCGACAATGCGGAATTCACCATGCTCCGCGAAACCATCGACAAGGTTCTCGAGTCGCTGACACCCCGCGAACGCGAAGTCATCGAATACCGCTTCGGCATCAAAGACGGCATGCCGCGTACCCTCGAAGAGGTCGGCAAGGAATTCAATGTCACGCGTGAACGCATCCGCCAAATCGAGGCAAAGGGCTTGCGTAAACTTCGCCACCCGACTCGTATCCGCTTCTTCGAGGGCTTCCTTGACTCGAACAAGGACGATCAGCTCTCCCAGAAATAATGCCCCTTGCAGCCCTGTCTCCAACTGCGGAGACAGAGCCGTAGCCATCCATCTTTTGGGACATTCTATTCGAAAAGTACCTTCGGAATGCTTGCCTCATTCCTCCCCCACGCGGCTCCAGGGCCGTTTGGTCTTGCAAAGATTGCCTTCCATCGGTATCCTCTTGCATATCTGTACCTCCTCCGGGAGTCTTGTTTCCTCACCTATCCCGATTCGGATTGTTGATCTTGCCTGCCTTGGCGCCTTATCCGAAAAACGGTGTTTCCTATTCCTATCTATCCTATCCCAAATGAATCCTCTGTTTCTCGCTCGTTATCAACAGATCGGCGCTCTCGTTATCGGACTGATTCTTCTCTTTCTCGTTGGTTATGTCGTCCTTGAGTGCACCAAGAAAAACCGCGCCCCCCAAAAAAACAAAGAAAACTTCCGCCCGAAAAATCTCCCGACCCTCGAAAAAGGCAAGGTCGAACTCTATGTCGGCAACCTCGTCTATGAAATGACAGACGAACAACTGTATGCCGAATTCGCCAAGTTCGGCGTCGTGGATTCCGCTCATGTCGTTTCCGATCGCCGCTCCGGCCGCTCCAAGGGCTATGGTTTCGTGACGATGTCTCACCGCCCGGAAGCTATGATTGCCATCGAAAAGCTGAATAATTTCGAATACAAGGGACGCAGAATGCGCGTCAACGAATCCCGCCCCAATACACGCCGCGAAATCTAATTTTTCCCGTTTGCCGTTTCTCCGCACGGAGCCGGTGCCAAATACCCATCGCTTGTGGTTCGGATCGATTTCACTCCCCGAATTGGATATGCGCGGAAAACCTTTCCGCACCGTGGCATGGCTTCAGACTTGCCCGTAGGTTCGGCTACTTCTTTTTCCTCGCTTCTTGAAAATCCGCTACCCCGCACACCCCGGTAGCTTGGCAGATGTTCTGCCACTCCTTTTGTCTATGAAGATGCACGCCCCTTTGTTCGCCCCGTTTGGCGACGATGATGACAGCGGGTCCTTTGGATTCCGCAAACCATGGGAAAACAACCATTTCGATAATGATCGGGATGGCTTCCGCAAACCTTGGCAGCAAGCCGGTGACGATGGCGATGCCCGCGATTCCGGACGGAAACCCTGGAAACGAGGCAACAACCGCTTCAATGAGCGCAAAGGCGGCGCCTCCCGCCCCGCCTTCCGGAAATCTCCCCGCAAGGGCTTCGATGAGCGCCTCTCCTTCGGCGATTCCCGCTCGCAATCTTTCCGCAAACCATGGGAAAACACCGGCGACGAATCCGCCGCCCGTCTGGACTCCGCTCCTTTCGGCGACAACCCCGAACGGCATGACGCCAATTCCCAATCTTGGAATCGCCCAAGCTTTTCCCGTCAAAAGGACGAGCACCCCTCCCGGAAACCGTTCCGCTCTGCCGCCGCTTCCGGTTTCCGCGGCTCTTTCCGCCGCGATGACTTCCGGAATCGCCGCGATTTCCGAAATGACGATGCCGATGAACGCAAGCCGTGGGCACTGGAACGCAAACCTTGGCGCGAACGCGCCGAACATCCCGAAGCACCTGCTCGCCGCTCCAAACGGACGGCCGCCATCCCCGCGGAAGGCGATTTGATTTTTGGCCGCCAGCCCGTGCGCGAGGTTCTTCGCGCCGGAAAACGCCCCGCCAACTTGCTCGTGCTCGCCGATGGCGTCAAGGATTCTCCCGAGGTGGCCGATATCCGCTCGCTCTGCGAAGAGAAATCCATTCGCATCGAATTCTACCGCCGCGAAGATATCGAGGCTTGGACCAATGGGGCCAATCACCAGGGCATCGTGCTTTTCTGCGCCGACTACCCCTACGCCGAACTCGATGAAATCGTTGCCGGCCTCGCCGCTTGCAACGGCAACGGCGTCGTGGTGGCGCTCGACCATATCGTCGATCCGCAAAACCTCGGATCCATTCTCCGGACGTGCGAGTGCGCCGGTGTCATCGGTGTCGTGCTTCCGACCGATCGCGCCGTTGGTGTGACGCCCGCCGTCGTTCGCGCCTCCGCCGGTGCCTCCGAACATGTCAAAATCGCCCGTATCTCCAATCTCGTCGTCGCTCTGGAACGCTTCAAGGGCGCCGGCGCCTGGATCGCCGGATTGGAAGCCCGCGAGGTTTCCCGCTCCTACACAAAGGTCGATTACACGGGCAAGGTTTGCCTCGTCGTCGGATCCGAGGGCCATGGAATCTGCTCCCCGGTCCGCAAGGCCTGCGATTTTCTCGTCCGCCTCCCCATGTGCGGAAAAATCAACTCCTTGAATGCCGGCGTCGCCGCCGCTTTGGCCCTCTACGAAATCCTGCGCCAACAGGGCGTGGAAGGAAACGGTCTGCCCGCTTGCGAACCTTTCCAAGGCGCGGATGACGCGGCCGAGGACGCCCCCGTCGCCGATGATTCCGGGACCGAACTCCCCCCGGCCGCCGAGGTGGATGATGAAGGCGAGGCAGCCGGTTTCGATGAAGCCGCCGGAAACGTTGCCGCCGAAACAGACGCCACGCCCTGCTCCGAGCTCGAATAACCTTCCAACGCTTCCCGGTCGGCTCACATGTCAACGACATTCTCTGTCACGCACGAACAATCCGTCCTGCCTGGCTACCACGCCCGGCGGGGCGTCTTGCAGACTGCCCACGGCACCGTCCAAACCCCCGTTTTCATGCCCGTTGGTACGCAGGGAACCGTCAAGACGCTCGAACCTCGCGATCTAAAGGAACTGAAGGTCGGGATCATTCTCGGCAATACCTACCACTTGCTTCTGCGCCCAGGCAACGAAATCATGGAGCACTGCGGAGGTCTGCACGCATTTATGGGATGGGATGGCCCCATCTTGACCGATTCCGGCGGCTTTCAGGTCTTTTCACTCGGCAAACTCCGCAAAATCAAAGACGACGGCGTCGCCTTCCAATCCCATATCGATGGGAAAAAGTTCTTCTTGGGTCCCGCAGAATCAATCCGTACGCAACGCATCCTCGGCTCGGATATCGTGATGTGTTTCGATGAATGCATCCCCTATCCCGCAACGCACGAGTACGCCTCGAAATCCGTCGGAAAAACCCTCCGCTGGGCCGAAAGCTGCCGCCAACAGCCGCTTGCCCCCGGTCAATTGCTCTTCGGCATCGTCCAAGGAGGCATCTACCCCGATCTGCGCGAACGCTGCGCAAAGGGACTTGCGAAAATCGGCTTCGACGGCTATGCCATCGGTGGCGTCAGCGTCGGTGAATCGGAAGCCGAAATGATGCGCGGAATCGATTTTTCCATCCCCCATATCCCTTCTACCCATCCCCGGTACTTGATGGGCGTCGGCGACCGGATTCAAATCGTCGAAGGCGTTGCCCGCGGAATCGATATGTTCGACTGCGTCATGCCGACGCGCCACGCCCGCAACGGCTCCGCTTTTACCCGCCACGGCTCCATTCCCGTCAAGGCCGGTCGCTACGCCGATGATCTTCGCCCCGTGGAAGAGGGATGCTCCTGCTATTGTTGCCGGAATTTCACCCGCGCCTACGTGAGACATCTCCTCCATGCCGGCGAAATCCTCGGCGTCCGCCTCCTCACCATCCATAATATCCACCGCTTTATGCGTTTTATGGAAGAGATGCGCTCAAGCCTCGAAACCGGATCTTTCGACGAATTCCGTCGCCAGGCATGGCTCGATTTGCGCGGCCGCCTTCCGCCGTCCGACCAGGAAATCTGCTCCGGAACGCCATACCCCCATCCAGACAACCCGACGGAATGACGCAAGAATCGCTTTTTCTTTTCTCCCTCTCTCCTTTCTTCTAGAAAAGTTTCCTTTTTTCTGCTATCCTTTTCTTCATCATATTTACCCCGATTCGGCTTTTTAACTCCTTTTCCTTTTGTTTTTTGCCATGAATAGCCTTCTTGCCCAGGCCGCCTCTGGAGCCCCTTCCGCCGGACTTTTCGCCAATCCGATGGTTTTCATGATTCTGCTCTTTGCGATTTTCTATTTCATCGCGATTCGCCCGCAGCAGCGCCGCGAAAAGGAACGCAAGGCCCAGATTGCCGCCCTCCGCGCCGGCCAGGTCGTCCTCTTCTGCGGTGGCATGGTCGGTATTGTCGAAGAAGTTCGCGAAAAAACGTTCATCGTCAAGACGGCTAATTCCACGCTCGTCGAAATCGCCCGCGGAGCCGTCGAACGGACCTTGCCTACCGCCTCTTCCCCGGCAGACGCCGCTTCCCCCTCGAAGTAATCGTCGACGCCAACGCACCCGCTACCGCCGGAAAGACGCCCGTCTTGAATTATCCTCGGTTTTTAGGTCGCCTCCTTATCCCGATTGCAAGATCAGACCATTTTTTGATTATCTGAATCTGTCACATGAATACCAAATCCTACGTCGTCTGGGCCGTTATCGTCGGTCTTGTCATTTGTTCGCTCTTTCTCGTGACGCCCATCTCCGAGAAGGTTCGCCTTGGTCTCGATTTGCAGGGCGGATACAGCTTTACTGTCCAATTGGATAAGGACGCCCTCGCAGAAACCATCAAGGAACGTTATCCGAACGCCCCGGAACAGGAAATCGCCCAGCGCGTACTCGACGCGGAAAAGTCGGCCGACGAAACGGCTGTCGGAATCATCCGCTCCCGTATCGACTCGCTCGGCACCGAAGAGCCCGTCATCACCAAGGGCAAGGATGGTCGTATCTATGTCCAGATTCCCGGCGCTTCCGAGGAACAGCGCGACCGCGCCGAACGCCTCGTCCGCTCCGTCGCGGCTCTCGACTTCCGCCTCGTCTCGCCCGATTCCGCCCGCTGGTCCCAAGAGGTGCTTTCCTCCCGCAATGCCCCGAAAGGCTACAAAATCGCCGAAATGGGCGAGGTCGGCCTTTGCTATGTGCGCGATGAATCCGTCGAACAACCCGATTTTCGCGAAATCCGCCGCTTCGGTAACCCGAAAGGCGAATACATTTGCATGCTCGAACGGAACGAGGTCGGCGGTACGACCGTTTATACCCCGATTCTCGTGCGCTCCCGCCCCAATATGTCGGGTGTCCATCTGAACAAGGCCGGCGTTACAACCGATGAACTCGGCCGAATCATGGTCTCGATCGCTTTCGATGCCGAAGGTACACGCGATTTCGCAACCCTGACCCGTAAACACGCCGCCAAAAACGGCCGCCCCGGCCGCCAACTCGCGATCGTGCTCGATGGCCTCGTCTACTCCGCTCCCGTGCTGAACGAGCCAATCACCGGCGGCAAGGCCGTCATCTCCGGCAATTTCACCTACGCCGAAGCCAATATGCTGAAGAATGTCCTCAACTCCGGTGCGATGCCCGCCCCGCTTAAATTCCTCGGCAAACGCTTCGTGAACCCCACCCTCGGCGAAGACTCGATCGCCGACGCCTCGAACGCCATCATCGTCGGTTGCGCCGCTGTTGTCCTCTTTATCCTTTGGTACTACCGCACAATGGGTATCGTTGCCGATATCGCCCTCGCCCTGAACTTCGTCCTGCTCCCGCTCTGCGCCGTTCTCGCGTCCGGCATCTTGAGCCAGTTCACGGCCGATGCCACCCTGACCAATAGCGGAATCCTTCGCCTCCCCGTCCTGACACTGCCCGGTATCGCCGGTCTGTTGCTCTCCGTCGGTATGGCCGTCGATGCAAACGTCCTCATCTACGAGCGCTCACGCGAGGAACTCGATAACAACCGCCCGACCTTCCCGTCCATCATGTCCGGCTATCAGCGGGCCTTCAGCGCAATCTTCGACGGTAACTTGACCACCATTATCACCGGTATCGTCCTCTTTATCTTCGGAACAGGCCCCGTCCGCGGCTTCTCCGTCACGCTCGTTGCCGGTATTATCGCTTCGATGTTTACCGCACTCGTCGTCACCAAGACGATTTTCCGCTCCTTCGTCAAGGAAGACACCGCCTGGAAACCGCAGATGGCTCGCCTGATCCCTCCGGGAATCAAGATCGACTTCATTTCCTTCCGGAAAAAGTACCTCACAGCCGCCGCCGTTATCATCGTCGTGACAATCGCCACGACCATTGTTCGCGGGCTCGGCAATCCCGCTTCCATCTTTGCCGTCGACTTCACCGGCGGTGCAAATGTCTCCTATATCGTGACGCCGAAGGCACCCGCCGATGGCGCCGAAGCTCCCGCATTCAATCCCGAACAGCCGCCCATCGATCTCGCTCTTATCCGCGCCGCCGCCAATGCCGCCGGCATCGATGACGCCACGCCTCAGTATCAGCGCGGCGAGAAGAACTGGTTCCTCGAGGTCAAGACCGTCCATACCGATATCAACGGACAGGAAATCTCCTCCGTCCTCACCGATGCTCTCCAGAAGGCCGAAGCCCTCTCCGGCGTCTCCTTCAACTACCTCGATGTCGATTCGATCGGCTCTCAAATCGGCAAGGAAATGAAGCGTACCGCCGCCATCGCGATCGTCCTCTCCACCATCGCCATGCTGATCTACATCGGCAGCCGCTTCGAATTCGGTTTCGGCCTCGGTGCCATCGCCGCCCTTGTGCACGACGTTCTCATGACAATCGGCATCTTCTCTTGCCTCGGCTTCCAGTTCAACTTGACCATCGTCGCAGCCCTGCTGACGATCGTCGGCTACGGCGTCAACGACACCATCGTCCTCTTCGACCGTGTCCGCGAAAAGCTCCATACCGATACGAAGTCCGACTTCCCCGACCTCGTCAACAACGCCATCAACGAAACGCTCTCCCGTACGTTGCTTACCTCAATCACGACAATGCTCCCCGTCATTGCCTTGATTATCTTCTGCAAAGGCGATATCTGCGCATTCGCAGTCTGCATGCTCATCGGCATTGTCGTTTCAACCCTTTCCACGATCTACATCTCCTCTTCCACGACGCTCGCCTACTACCACAACAAGCGCCCCGTCGCCAAGGAGAACTAAGCCTATCTTCCGGACGCCACCCCTATGGTTTCAGCCGTCATCGTAGCGGCAGGCTCCGGCTCCCGGATGCATGCAAACATCCCCAAGCCGTTCCTGCCCATCGGTAAGCAAATCGTCCTTGCCTACGCTCTGCAAGCACTCCAAATGGCTCCCGATATCGATGAAATCATCGTGGTAACCCGTCCGGAATACCTTGAAACCGTCAAACAACTAAAGGCAAATTACAACCTTTCAAAACTGCTCCCCCCCGTTCCGGGCGGCTCGACACGCTTGGCATCCGTGCGCATCGGCATTCAAACATGCTCCCCAAATGCCGAATTGATTCTTGTCCATGACGCCGCACGCCCTTGCCTGACGCAAGAACTGGTCCGCGATTGCTTGGAATCCGCCCGGAAATTCGGTTCCGGAATCGCCGCCGCCCGCGCCGTCGATTCCCTGAAATCCGCCAACGACGATGGTATCGTCAAATCCTCCATTGATCGCTCCTCCGTCTGGATGGTGCAAACACCACAAGTCTTTCAGGCCAAGCTCCTTCGATCCGCAATCGAAACCGTTTCCGATTCCGATCCCACCATCACCGATGAGGCTTCCATCGCGCAAGCTTGCGGCATTCCGGTCCGCCTTGTCGAAAATCGGCTTCCCAATCCGAAACTGACAACCCCGGGAGATCTCCCGCTCCTCACGGCTCTCCTGCTCCACACAGATCTCTATTCCACCGTTTCCAACAACTTGGATCCGCTGCCCGGTTCCTAATCGTTTTCCCCCATGGATCAACTGATTGCCGTCATCAGTGATATTCACTCGAACCTTGAAGCCCTGAACGTCGTCCTGAATGACGCGAAAACGCTCGGGGTCACAAACTATATTTGCGTCGGCGATATTGTTGGATACAATGCCCGTCCCAATGAGTGCTGCGATATCATCCGCAATCTCGGATGCGTCACCGTATGCGGCAACCACGATCACTATACAGCCGCGAACTCCGAAGATTCCAGCGATTTCCACCCGCTCGCCGCAAAGGTAATCGAATGGACCCGTCAGCAGATTTCTCCCGAAAATCTTGAGTGGCTCCGCAAACTCCCCTACTCGGCAATCATCCGGGGCATTACCGTCGTGCACGCCACGCTCGACGGACCCGAACACTGGGGCTATGTTTTCGAAGCCGTCGAGGCCGAACCCTCCTTCGCCTACCAGCATACCCAACTCTGCTTCCACGGCCATACCCACGTTCCGGCTATTTTCGAAATGCACGCCGGCCTCGTGACCCGCTACGATCCGGTCGATTTCCGATTGGTTCTCGGTCACAAGTACTTTGTCAATATCGGCTCTGTCGGTCAGCCGCGCGACGGCGATCCCAGAGCCTCCTATTGCATCTACAACCCCGTTCAACATACCATCCATTTCCGGCGTCTCAATTACGACGTCGCAAAGGCTCAACAACAAATCCTTGATGCAGGCCTCCCGAGACACCTCGCTGATCGCCTCGCAACCGGTACATAAATCCCTTTTTCGCGCCCCTAGCTCAGTCGGTCAGAGCGGGGGACTCATAATCCCTTGGTCGTCGGTTCAAGTCCGGCGGGGCGCACCAATTCAAAAAACCGCGAAAATACAATAAAATGTTGATCCATTCAATGTTTTATGCGTATGACGCGGTTTTCTTTTATCATAAAATACATATTTTTGTTTTGCTATTTTTTGTTTTCAATGTATTTAGTGTCTGCCCATCAAAGCTTCGTTTTGACGCGAGGTGCAAGCCTATGCGCCTG
>JBJEVW010000188.1:0-2884 GCA_051884735.1 Kiritimatiellia bacterium
TGTTGCGTTCATCGGCGTGGCAACGGATGATCATCGGCTTGTCCTGGAGGATTCAGTGTTTGGAAACCGTCCAATCGACATGGAGATTTCGACGCTATTGGGCAAGCCTCCTCGAATGCATCGTGATGTCAAGCATGAGATGGTTGCCATGGAGCCGTTGAAGTTTGCGAATCGCTATGCCAGCCTGTCGGGCGTTGCGGGACAAGCGGAAGATTCGGCGGGTTCTCAATCGAATCGCGCTCCGGAAGGCGAGACAAAGTCCGGAGAGGCTCCGGCGGCTGTTTCCGCCGCCGTGAAGGAAGTTCAGCCGACGCCGGATGAAGCGTTGTTGCGCGTTCTTTCGCATCCTACGGTTGCGGACAAGACCTTCCTCATTACGATTACCGATCGTACGATTACGGGCATGGTTCATCGTGATCAGATGTGCGGCCCCTATCAGCTTCCGGTTGCGGATCAAGCGATTGTCACGACAGGCTACACGGACTACACGGGTGCCGCCATGTCTTGCGGCGAGCGGCCGCCTGTGGCGATTTCCAATCCACCTGCATCGGGGCGTCTGGCGGTAACGGAGGCCATTCTCAATTTGGCGCCTGCTGGCGTGCCGACGCTGGAGCAGATCAAGCTTTCCGCCAACTGGATGGCGGCCTGTGGCGAAGCGGGACAGGATGCAGCGCTGTATGATACGGTCGAAGCCGTTGCGATGCATTTTTGTCCGAAGGCGGGACTTGCGATACCGGTCGGCAAGGATTCGTGTTCGATGTCGACGGTCTGGAACGATTCCGCAACGGGAGAGGAGCATCATCAGCTTTCCCCCGTTTCGTGCGTTATTTCGGCATTCGGGCCGGTCGATGATGTCCGTCTTGCCCGTACGCCCGACCTCAAGCGCAAGCAAGGCTCTGCGATCATATTGGTCGATTTGGCGGCAGGCAAGCATCGTCTTGGCGGTTCGATTTTTGCGCAATGCTACGGACAGCTGGGCGATGAAACGGCGGACATGGAATCGCCGGAGGCGTTGCGCGCCTTTTACGGTGTTTTCCAGACACTGCTGAAAGATGTCAAGATTTTGGCGGCGCACGACCGTTCGGACGGCGGCATTGCGGTTACGGTTGCGGAAATGGCGATGGCTGGCGGATGCGGTGTCGATTTGGCTTTCCCCGGCAATGACAATTCGATGGACATCTTGGCGACCCTCTTTGCGGAAGAGCCCGGCATGGTCATCCAAGTGGAGGCGGCGGATGCCCCGGCTGTCTGCAAAGCGTTTGCGGATGCAGGTGTCAAGGCTGAGCAAATTGGCCGTGCGAACTTGAATTCGTCATCACTGAGTGCGACATTCGGCGGGGATCTGAAGTTGAAGCTGCCGCTTTGCCGTCTTCGTTCGGTCTGGAGCGAAAATTCGGTTCAAATGCGTGCGCACCGTGACAATCCAGCGTGTGCCGCACAGGAGCGCGAGGTGGCTTTGGCGGAAAAGGATCCGGGGCAGAATTTTCGGGTCGACTTTGATCCGGATGCGCTTCCGACCCTCTCCGACAGCAGTGTCAAGCCGAGAATCGCCATCCTTCGCGAAGAAGGCGTCAACGGACATTTGGAAATGGCGGCGGCCTTCTCGCTGGCGGGATTCGACGCTATTGACGTCCATACGACCGATTTGCTTGAAAAGCGTGTCCGTCTAGACGATTTCTCCGGCATGGTAGCGTGTGGCGGTTTTTCATACGGCGATGTTCTCGGTGCGGGATCCGGTTGGGCGCGGACGATTCTCTACAACAGCGAATTGTGCGATGAATTCGCGAAATTTTTCCATCGGCCGACGACCTTCACATTGGGCGTCTGCAATGGCTGCCAAATGGTTTCCCAGCTCAAGTCGATCATACCCGGAGCATCGGATTGGCCGCATTTCATCCACAATCGTTCGATGCAGTTTGAGGCTCGTCAAGTAACGGTCGAAGTCATGAAATCGTCCTCCATTTTCCTGACTGGAATGGTTGGATCGAGGCTTCCGATTGCGGTTGCGCATGGCGAGGGGTTTGCACGGTTTGAAACGGAGGAAGCTCGGTCGCGCGTCATCCAGTCGTTCCGGGCGTCGTTGCGCTATGTCGACAACTTTGGAAAACCGACGGAGGCATATCCGCTCAATCCGAATGGTTCGGACGGCGGGTTGACAGGTTTTACGACGCTAGACGGGCGTGTCACCATCATGATGCCGCATCCAGAGCGCGGATTCCGGTCGGTACAACTCTCGTATCGTCCGGAAGACAAGTTTTCCGGTGAGGCAGGTCCTTGGATGCGGATGTTCCGCAACGCCCGGGCGTTCGTCAACTAAGTTTATGGTTTTCCGGTTTTCCCTGTAGACGAGGGGTTTCCATAGGGAAAATCGTTTAGGTATTTTTCGTTTGATCCGTTTTCTTTATTCAGTCATGCCAATATTTGAAGTTGTCATGTTGGTTTGCTTTGCGGCAAGCTGGCCTTTTTCCATCATCAAGGCAATTCGCACGAAAGTCGTTGCCGGAAAGAGTCCGCTCTTTATGTCGCTTATTTTAATCGGTTACATTTCCGGCATTTTGTACAAGTGCACCTTGCCGGGGACCATTGATTGGCGTGTTTGGCTCTATGTACTGAATTTTTTGATTGTCGGAATCGATTTATTCCTTTACTATCTATACAGAAACCGCATTCCCGGCAACGTCGCTTCGCAGGCTAAATCTTGATGTCCGTTTTTTCGGCCGGATTTTTGCTTTGCGGCATTTCCGGATTGTTTTTATTGTACTTGTCCAGCTTCTTTTTTTTATGAACCAGTTACCTTCGCAAAAAAGCAACCGGCCGTCTTGGTCGGGGCAGTTTGCCTTTATCATTGCCGCTGCGGCCTCTGCCATCGGTCTTGGCAACATTT
>JBJEVW010000189.1:0-2875 GCA_051884735.1 Kiritimatiellia bacterium
TTCCGTCCGTTATGCGGCCGATTGACACGAGACATTAATTGTGGCCAACACAATATGGCACATTTTTGTGTATGCAAAAACGAGACATATCACGGCAGCATACGCCATTATCTGATTAGTCCTCTTGCCCGTTGACGAGCGCGTCAAGATAGGCGCGCGTCACCGCAAGCGAACGCCCGGCCAAATGCGCCCAAAAGTCCGCATACTGACGGGCATGGTCGCCCGTGGCTCCCGGCGTGTCCGATATCACCCGGAAACTGATGAACGGAATGCCGTACAGATGGCAGGTCTGCGCAAGAGCGCCGGATTCCATGTCAACCGAGAGGGCTTCCGGAAAATCCGCCTTGATCCGGTCGCGCTTCTCCGCCGACGTGATGAAAGCGTCGCCGGATACCTGCAACCCCGTCAACACGCGCAATTCGGCCGGAAGCCTGCGCGCGGCCGCCACCATCGCCGGATCGGAGGGAAACCGCGGCGGCAACCCCTGAACCTGCCCCAAGACATTGCCGGGACCGAAATCGACGTCGTGGTACGCAACCTCGGTCGTCGCAACAACGTCCGCCACCGAAAGCGAAACATCCAAACCGCCCGCCACACCCGTGCTGATGACGCGGTCCGGCCGATAGCGCCCAACCACTTCCGCAAGCGCCACGGCGGCATTGACTTTGCCCATGCCGGATTCGCAGAGCACAATCTCGGCACGCCCCAGCCGCCCCGTCAAAAGCGGGGTGCGGAATGCCGTGTCGGTTTGCAGGTCGGTGAGTTGGGACTGAATCTGTTCGCGCTCGGCGGACATTGCGGCCAAAAGGGCAATTTTCATCGGTGTGGAATCCTTTCGTCGGAATTGCTGCTTTGAATCCATTCGGACGGCTCCGGCAAGGCTCCGCCGGCGAGAATCTCGCCACAGAGAAACAGCGATCCGCAAATCAGCATCGGCGCCGAATCCTCCGCCGCATCTTCAAGAGCGGCGCGAACGCCCTCCTGAACGCTCGCACATGCATGAACCTCGCGAAAACCCGCCCGCCGCGCCGTCTCGGCAAGCTCTTGCGGCGGCATGCCGCGGGGATTGCAAAGCGGAACCGTCCAGATTTTCTTCGAAACCGATGTCAGCAGACGAAGATAGTCGACCGTATCCTTGTCCGCACATTGCCCGACAACCAAGCGAACCCCTCGCCCAAGCCGCAACGCCTTCAGGGCCGCAATTTGCGCCTGCGCCGCATCGGGATTGTGCCCGCCATCCAAAAACACCGGCGGGTCTTTGCGCAAACACTGGAAGCGCCCCGGCCATTCCACCGCCGCCAACCCGCGCCGGACCGCTTCCCGCGGAAACGGTTTCCCAAGCCGCTCCCCGAGCAACTCGATTGCACAAATCGCCGTTGCGGTATTCTCCACTTGGTACGCACCGGAAACCGGCAGACGGATCTTGCCGTATGTTTCGCTCTCCGTTGTCGCGGAAATGGATAGCGCCTCGGCATCCGATGACGAAAGCCGGACGACAGAACAGCGCTCGGATGCGCGGAAAAGAGGCGCCTTTTCGCTTCGGGCTTTCTCCTGCACCACACGGACCGCAGCCGGCGGCAACTCGCCAATGACAACCGGAACGCCCGGCTTGACGATGCCCGCTTTCTCGCCGGCAATCTGCTCGATCGTATCGCCGAGAAACTGCGTGTGGTCAAGCCCGATGCGCGTAATGACGCTCACCAGAGGATGCAGAACGTTCGTGGCGTCCAAACGCCCGCCCATGCCGACCTCCGCCACCGCCAGCTTGACGCCGCGCCGCTTCCACCACAACAGGCACAGCGCGGTCACGCATTCGAAAAAGGTCGGTGCCGCCCTTCCCGCTTTCTCCAACCGCAGCCCCGCCGCTTCCACTTCCTCCAGCAACGGCGCCAGCTCTTCCGTCGCCATCTGCTTGCCGTCAATCTGGAAGCGTTCCGTCAACCGGACCAAATGGGGCGACGTGTAAAGTCCGATATTCGGAAAACATTGCTGCAGAATGCACGCCAACATTTTCGAAACGCTCCCCTTTCCATTCGTCCCCGCCACATGCAAGACCCGGACCGAATCCTGCGGATTGCCCAATTCCGACAAAAGCGCCCGGATCGAATCCAACCCCGGCTTGATCCCAAAGGTGCGACGGGCATAAAGCCGCTCGAGTTTCTCCGCCACCATGGCGTCCGTTGTCGATGTTGGTCCTGCTTGCATGTCAAGTCCGCAAAAAGAAAAACCTCCGGTTTTTCACCAGAGGCAAGAGTCGGAATGGTAGGAGTAGAGGGATTCGAACCCACGACCCACTGATTAAGAGTCAGTTGCTCTACCAACTGAGCTATACTCCCAACCGAAAAGTGGAGCGGGTTAAGGGATTTGGACCCTCGACATCTACCTTGGCAAGGTAGCGCTCTACCACTGAGCTAAACCCGCGAGTCATATCGTTTTTCGAACGCCGAACCGTCGTTGGTTTCGTAAAACGAGATTGATGATAGAAAAATTCCCGATTCTGCGCAAGCAGATTCCGGCAACTTTTTCATAATTGATGAAAAAACCATTTCCAGAGCCATTTTTCGATATTAATTCCCTGCATCGAATACGCGAGAAACACCTTCTCCTCTTTTGCCGCAAAGATTGGGCGGTGGCTCACCGTCTTTGTGTTCCTATCCATATCCATCCCGCCACCGAATGACAAGAAACCTTTCAAACATCCGGGATCCAGACTGACACCTTTAGCCCGGTTTTTGGGGGTGAATTATCCCGGAAAGGAATCAACTCCTTGCAAACGAAGGCTCAATTATATTCCTCCGTCTCGCAAAAATGCCGCAGTCTTTTCCAAACGGCGAGCCGCCACGGAGAACGCAAAGAGTGGTGCTTTGCGCCTAGG